>NZ_WSPD01000017.1:0-95016 GCF_026319105.1 Enterobacter sp. HSTU-ASh6
TTATAGATCAGACCAAATGAGTAGTTGAGATGCGTAATCTGGCGGACGTCTAATTTGTTGATGTCGCCACCCGGCATAAAAGACTACGCCTGCGTTTCCAGCCAGTCTTCGAGTGTATACAGCGTCGCGCCTTCCGCGGCCATGTCCATAAACGCCTGGGCACTGTCCTGCGGCTGAATATTCACCCCACGGCAACCATCGGTGATGACGCTGACGGTATAGCCTAACTGGAGCGCGTCCAGCACGGTAAACTTCACGCAGTAATCGGTTGCCAGTCCCAGCACAATCAGCTCCGTGATTTCATGGTGACGTAACCACGCGTCCAGCGCCGTTTTCTGGCGATGCCCGTTATCAAAAAACGCGCTGTAGCTGTCGATAGCCGGGTTTTCCCCTTTATGGAACACCGCATCGATGGCTTTCTGTTTCAGGAGCGGATGCAGCTCCGCGCCTTGTGTCTGCTGTACGCAGTGATCCGGCCAGAAGGTTTGTGGCAACCCGTCGAGTTCTCCCTGAGTGAATGGCTCGACGTGATGCTGGCTGGCAAAGCTGCCGTGATTTGCCGGGTGCCAGTCCTGGCTTGCGACAACGGCTTCACCGCGGGCTTTGCACCAGTCAATCAGCGTGTTGGCCACGTCAACGGTGCTGTCACCTTCGGCGACGGCCAGCGCACCGCCCGCGCAGAAATCATTTTGCAAATCGACCAGTAGCAGGGCGCGTTGCTTCATGAGACCTCCTTATTCGTCAGGCGTCAGTTCGCCGCGCAGGTTTTGCATCATCGCGCTGCGAATGGACTGAATATCCAGATCCTGGCTCAGTAAATAGTGAAGTTTAGTCAGCGTTGCCTCAACGGTCATGTCGAAGCCGCTGATCACCCCCGCATGCGCCAGCGCGTTGCCGGTGGCATAGCCGCCCATATTGACTTTACCGGACATGCACTGCGTCAGGTTCACCACCACAATTCCGCGCTCGCTGGCCTCCTGAAGCTCTTTCAGGAATTCGCCGTTCTGCGGCGCATTGCCCACGCCATAGGAGCGCAAAATCAGCGCTTTCACCGGCTGGCGCAGGAAGTTGCGCACCACGTCCGCAGAGATCCCCGGGTAGATGGTGACCACGCCAATCGGTTGCGGCGTGATCGGATGCACAATCAGCTCGCCTGCGGTGTTTGGCGCAGGCGGGGTTCCCAGACGACGAATATGAATACCGGCTTCCAGCAGCGGCTGAAGGTTAGGTGAAGCGAAAGCGTCAAACCCGTCGGCATGGGCTTTGGTGGTGCGGTTGCCGCGATACAGGCGGTTGTTAAAGAACAACGACACTTCGTTAATCGGGTAATTCGCCGCCACGTACAGGGAGTTCAGCAGGTTGATCTGACCGTCGGAGCGCAGTTCCGCCAGCGGAATTTGCGAGCCCGTCACGATAACCGGCTTGCTCAGATTCTCCAGCATGAAGGAGAGCGCCGAGGCGGTAAAAGCCATGGTGTCGGTACCGTGGAGGATCACGAAACCGTCGTACTGGTCGTAATGGGCTTTGATGTCATCCGCGATGTGCTGCCAGTCTTCTGGCGTCATATCGGAGGAGTCCATCAGCGGCTCATATTCATGGATAGTGAAGTCAGGCATTTCAGGACGATGGAATTCTGGCATCAGCGCAAGCTGACGCTGAAGGTGGCCGGAGACGGGGATATAGCCGTTTTCAGAGCGTTGCATACCGATGGTACCGCCAGTGTAGGCTACATAAATCGATTTCTTCTGCATGGTAGTGAGTTCTTGTTCTTCAAAAGAAAAAAATCCCCTCTTCGCGAGAAGAGGGGACGGTTTTTAACGGACGTTCGCGCAGGTCAGGCAAAACGCGTAACGACTTTGTGGATCATTAAAGGCCGCGAGCTTATCGCTTTCCGCTTTCATCGCTTTTGCCGCCGTGGCGACGGGCGCAGGCAGATAGGCCTGCAGCGCCTCCGGCAGCATGGCGCGCACGGAGCCGGACATGCTGTCCATGACCATATCAAAGAACGACGGCTCGTCCTGATAGTATTCAACATGCCACTGTTTCAGCTTCGCCAGTTCAGCGGCCTTCTTCACTGCGTCATCGAAGTCGCCCAGGCTGTCGACCAGACCGTTGCTCTTCGCATCCTGGCCGGTCCAGACGTGGCCCTGGGCAATCTGGTCGATCTGCTCAGGCGTCTTTTTACGCGAATCCGCCACCAGGGTGATAAAGCGTTTATAGCCGTTCTCAATGCTGAGCTGCATCATCTCAGAGACTTCCGGCGGCAGAGATTTTGTCACCGACACATCCGCCAGCGGGGAGGTCGCCACGCCGTCAGTATGCACGCCCAGAGAATCCAGGCTGTTTTCCACGGTGTTGATCACCCCGAAGATGCCAATTGATCCGGTCAATGTGCTTGGGTTAGCCACGATGTAGTTCGCGGGGGTTGAGATCCAGTACCCCCCGGAGGCGGCCATTCCGCCCATGGAGACGACGATCGGCTTGCCGGCGGCACGCGCGGCAGCCAGTTCAGCGCGGATCACCTCGGAGGCGCTGACGCTGCCGCCTGGGCTGTTCACCCGCAGCACAATCGCTTTCACTTTCGGATCCAGGCGCGCATCGCGGATTTGTGATGCCGTGGTATCACCGCCCACGTTCCCCGGCGTCTCCTGACCGTCCATGATGGCACCGTTAGCAAAGACCACCGCGACGCTGTCACCGTTCTCATCCGGTTTTTTCGCCGAGTAGTCGTACATGCTGATGGCGCTGTAATTTTTGTCCTCTTTGCTCCAGCCAAACTGTTTGCTCAGGGATTTTTCAATCTCGGCGCTGGTGCCCAGGGCATCAACCAGTTTGTTGTCTAGCGCATATTTCGCGGTATCGCCATCCACCTTACGCAGGCCGTCCAGCACGCCCTGTGCGCCAGGGAACACCTGTTCCGGCGTAATCTGGCGGTTAGCGGCAACGGTGCCCAGATAGTTCTGCCACAGTTCGCCAATCCAGCGGCTGTCCGCTTCACGGGCGGCAGGGGACATATCATCGCGGATGAACGGCTCAACGGCCGACTTATAAGTCCCGACGCGGAAGACGTGGGTGGTGACCTTCAGCTTGTCGAGCAGCGATTTGTAATACAGACCGTTGGTGGCAAAACCGTGCAGATCGACCGTGCCCTGTGGGGAGAGCCAGATCTTATTGGCAAAGCTCGCCAGATAATATTGCCCCTGGCTGTAGCTGTCGCCCACGGCAATCACCGGCTTGCCGCTGTCGCGGAATTCGCGCAGCGCTTTACCGATGTACTGCATGGAAGGCTGATCGCCGCCGGCAAAATCTTTCAGATCCAGCACGATCCCGGTGATGTTTCGGTCGTCTTTGGCCTGACGAATGGTATCGACAATATCAAACAGGGAATTTTCCTGCAGACGGTCTGATGTCGCGCCAAACAGCTGGCGGCTGATTACCCCCAGACGGCTGCTGGCGGACGGTTTATCAACAATAACGCCGGTGATATCGAGTAACAGCGCCCCGCGAGTCGAATGCTGCGCCTGATTCGCGTTACTGATGTGCATCCAGATGCCCGCGCAAACCAGAACCAGGAAAATGAAGAAGATGTTCATCACCAGGTTGCGGACGAAGTTGAGCAGTCGCCACGTCCATTTAAAGAAACCGGCAAAGATTCGCCAAAGGGTTCGCATGTATTCTCCCTAACCAGAAAATGACTGTTTCCGTCGCCACTGGACGGTTATGTTGGGTTATCGTAATGACCCAACCGCCACTTGTCAGCAGGAATCGCCTGCCAGGCTGTAACAAAATCTGCCGTCGTGTTAATTTTGTGAGTAAATTTCAAGAAAGGAGTTAACCAATGGATGCACTCGAACTGCTTGTTAACCGCCGTAGCGCTTCACGTCTGGCCGAACCGGCCCCGGCGGGCGAACAGCTGGAGAACATTCTGCGTGCCGGTATGCGTGCGCCCGATCATGGCACTCTGCAGCCGTGGCACTTCTTTGTGATTGAAGGCGAAGGCCGCGATCGTTTCAGCCAACTGCTGGAGCAGGGCGCGGTGGCCGCAGGGCAGGATGAGAAAGGTATCGACAAGGCGCGTAATGCTCCGTTCCGCGCCCCGATGATCATCGCTGTCGTGGCAAAATGCCAGGCTGACCATAAGGTGCCGGTCTGGGAACAGGAAATGTCTGCCGGCTGCGCCGTGATGGCGATGCAAATGGCCGCTGTCGCGCAAGGCTTCAACGGCATCTGGCGCACCGGTCCGCTGACCGAAAGCCCGGCGGTCCGTGACGGTTTTGACTGCGGCGAGCATGACAAAATTGTCGGTTTCCTCTATCTCGGTACCCCGCAGCTCAAAGCCTCCAGCACCATCAGCGTGCCGGACACCACGCCTTTCGTCAGCCGTTTCTGATAACGCACGCTAAACTGTCTGGATTCTGAGCATCTGCCGCAGAATTCAGACAGTCATACTTACCTCTTTATGGAATGAGCGCTACCATAGCGCGATTGAGATGACAGGAGACGTCCATGAGCGAGCAAACCATTCGTTTAACGCAGTACAGCCACGGAGCCGGTTGCGGTTGTAAAATTTCCCCGAAAGTGCTGGAGACCATCCTGCACAGCGAACAGGCGAAGTTTGTCGACCCGAACCTGCTTGTCGGCAACGAAACGCGTGACGATGCAGCGGTTTATGACCTGGGTAACGGCACCAGCATTATCAGCACCACCGACTTCTTTATGCCGATTGTCGACAACCCGTTCGACTTCGGGCGTATTGCGGCCACTAACGCCATCAGCGATATCTTCGCCATGGGCGGCAAACCGATTATGGCGATCGCTATTCTGGGCTGGCCGATCAACACCATCCCGCCAGAAGTTGCCCGCGAGGTGATAGATGGCGGGCGTTTCGCCTGTCAGCAGGCGGGGATTGCGCTGGCCGGTGGTCACTCGATTGATGCGCCGGAGCCTATCTTCGGGCTGGCCGTCACCGGTGTGGTGCCGACCGAGCGCGTGAAGCGTAACAGCACCGCGCAGGCGGGCTGCAAGCTGTTCCTCACCAAGCCGCTGGGCATTGGCGTGCTGACCACCGCCGAGAAAAAATCCCTGCTGAAACCAGAGCACCAGGGGTTGGCGACAGAAGTCATGTGCCAGATGAACCTCGCGGGTGCCGCTTTCGCCAATATCGACGGCGTGAAGGCGATGACCGACGTGACCGGTTTTGGTCTGCTGGGACACCTTTCCGAAGTGTGTCAGGGGGCGGGCGTGCAGGCGCAGGTCTGGTATCAGGACGTGCCGAAACTGCCGGGCGTGGAAGAGTACATTGCTCAGGGCGCAGTCCCGGGCGGTACCCAGCGCAACTTCGCCAGCTACGGTCATCTGATGGGCGAAATGCCTGAAGAATGGCGCAACCTGCTGTGCGATCCGCAAACTTCCGGCGGTCTGCTGCTGGCGGTCACGCCGGAGTCTGAAGCCGAGGTTCAGGCGACGGCTGCCGAGTTTGGCATTACCCTGACGGCGATCGGCGAGCTGGTAACCGCACGCGGTGGCCGACCGATGATTGAGATCCGTTAATTCGATGCGGTTGTTTATTGCCGAAAAGCCGAGTCTGGCGCGAGCCATCGCCGATGTGCTGCCTAAACCGCATCGCAAAGGCGACGGCTTTATTGAATGCGGTAACGGGCAGGTGGTTACCTGGTGTATTGGTCACCTGCTTGAGCAGGCGCAGCCGGATGTCTATGACAGCCGCTACGCCCGCTGGAATCTGAATGATTTGCCCATCGTGCCCGAAAAATGGCGCCTGCAGCCCCGACCTTCGGTCACCAAACAGCTCAACGTGATCAAACGCTTCCTGCATGAAGCGGCTGAGATCGTGCACGCGGGTGACCCGGACAGGGAAGGGCAACTGCTGGTGGATGAAGTGCTGGACTACCTGGAGCTGGCACCGGAAAAGCGCCAGCAGGTACAACGCTGCCTGATTAACGACCTCAACCCGCAGGCCGTTGAGCGTGCGATCTCGCGTCTGCGCGCCAACAGCGAGTTTATCCCGCTGTGCGTCTCCGCGCTGGCCCGTGCGCGTGCGGACTGGCTGTACGGCATCAACATGACCCGCGCCTACACCATCCTCGGGCGTAACGCTGGCTATCAGGGCGTGCTCTCCGTGGGCCGCGTGCAGACGCCGGTGCTGGGGCTGGTGGTGCGTCGCGACGAAGAGATTGAGAATTTCGTCGCCAAAGAATTCTTTGAAGTGAAAGCGCATATCGTCACCCCGAAAGAGGAGCGCTTTACCGCTGTCTGGCAGCCGAGCGATGCCTGCGAATCGTATCAGGATGAAGAGGGGCGTTTGCTGCATCGTCCGCTGGCTGAGCATGTGGTTAACCGCATCACCGGGCAACCGGCCATCGTGACCAGCTATAACGATAAACGGGAATCAGAACCCGCGCCGCTGCCGTTTTCACTTTCTGCCCTGCAGATTGAGGCCGCGAAGCGCTTTGGGCTTAGCGCGCAGAACGTGCTGGACATCTGCCAGAAGCTGTATGAAACCCACAAGCTCATCACCTATCCGCGTTCGGACAGCCGTTACCTGCCGGAAGAGCATTTTGCCGGACGCCACGCGGTGATGAACGCCATTAGCGCCCACGCGCCGGATCTGCTGCCGCAGCCGGCGGTGAACCCGGACACTCACAACCGCTGCTGGGATGATAAGAAGGTGGATGCCCACCACGCGATTATCCCGACGGCCCGCGCCAGCAGCGTTAACCTGACGGATAACGAAGCGAAGGTCTATAACCTGATCGCCCGTCAGTACCTGATGCAGTTCTGCCCGGATGCGGTGTTCCGCAAATGCGTAATCGAACTGGACATTGCCAAAGGCAAGTTTGTCGCCAAAGCGCGCTTCCTCGCAGAAGCGGGCTGGCGCACCCTGCTTGGCAGTAAAGAGCGCGACGAAGAGAACGACGGCACGCCGCTGCCGGTGGTGGCTAAAGACGACGAGCTGCTGTGTGAGAAAGGGGAAGTGATTGAGCGCCAGACGCAGCCGCCGCGCCATTTCACCGATGCGACGCTGCTGTCGGCGATGACCGGGATCGCCCGGTTTGTGCAGGATAAAGATCTGAAGAAGATCCTGCGCGCCACCGACGGTCTGGGCACCGAAGCGACCCGTGCCGGAATCATCGAGCTGCTGTTTAAACGCGGTTTCCTGGAGAAGAAAGGACGCTATATCCATTCGACTGAGCCGGGACGCGCCCTGATTCATTCCCTGCCGGAGCTGGCCGCAAGGCCGGACATGACCGCGCACTGGGAATCGGTGCTGACGCAGATCAGCGAAAAGCAGTGTCGTTATCAGGACTTTATGCAGCCGCTGGTGGGGACGCTTTATCAGCTGATCGATCAGGCACGCAGCACGCCGGTGAAGCGGTTCAGAGGAATGGTGGCACCGGGGAGCGGTGCGAAGAAACCGTTTAAAAAGAAAAAGAGCGCGCCAGCCTCTTAAACCGTAGGCCGGGTAAGGCGTAGCCGCCACCCGGCGAAAACAGTTCTGCGGCCTGAAAAAAGCCCGGTGGCGCTAACGCTTACCGGGCCTACAGGTTGAAAACGCAGCGATTGCTTAAATCACACCCTGCCCAATCATCGCATCCGCCACCTTAACGAACCCGGCGATATTCGCGCCGCGCACGTAGTTGGTTTGCGACGCCTCTCCGCCGTACTCCACGCAGGCGTGGTGAATATCCAGCATGATATGGTGCAGACGCGCATCCACTTTCTCCGCTTTCCAGCCGAGACGCGCGGCGTTTTGCGCCATCTCCAGACCGGATGTCGCCACGCCGCCTGCGTTGGCGGCTTTGCCCGGTGCAAACAGCACGCCCGCTTCCAGGAACAGATCGGTCGCCTCGATGGTGGCTGGCATATTGGCCCCTTCGGCCACCGCCTTCACGCCATTGCTAATTAATGTCCGCGCGGCGTCCACATCCAGTTCGTTCTGCGTGGCGCACGGCAGGGCGATATCCACCGGCACGCTCCACGGCTGTTTGCCTTCCAGCCAGGTCAGGCCAAACTCTGCGGCATAGTCGGCGAGACGGCCATCGCGGCTGGCTTTGATTGCGCACAGGCGTGCCAGCTTTTCCGCCGTAAAACCGGCTTCATCCACCACCGTGCCTCGGGAGTCTGACGCCGTCACCACGCGGGCGCCAAACTGCATCGCTTTTTCGATAGCATACTGCGCCACGTTACCGGAGCCGGACACCGCCACGCGCATCCCTTCAAAGCCCAGGCCGTGGCGCTTGAGCATCGCCTCGGTGAAATAGACCAGGCCGAAGCCCGTGGCCTCCGGGCGGATCAGGCTGCCGCCGAAGGACAACCCTTTGCCGGTGAAGACGCAGGCGCTGTTGTTGGAGAGCTTTTTCATCATCCCGGCCATAAAGCCCACTTCGCGGGCTCCGACGCCGATATCTCCCGCTGGCACGTCGGTATCCGGACCAAGGTGGCGGTAGAGTTCGGTCATCAGCGCCTGACAGAAACGCATCACTTCGCCTTCGCTTTTGCCTTTGGGGTCGAAATCACTTCCGCCTTTACCGCCACCCATCGGCAGGGTGGTCAGCGCATTTTTAAAGGTTTGCTCGAAGCCAAGGAATTTGAGAATCGACAGGTTAACGGAGGGATGGAAGCGCATCCCGCCCTTAAACGGCCCGATGGCGGAGTTAAACTGCACGCGCCACGCGCGGTTAACCTGAACCTGATTACGATCGTCCACCCAGGTCACGCGAAACTGGATAATGCGCTCAGGTTCAACCAGGCGCTCAAGCAGAGACAGCTGACGATAACGTGGATTTTCTTCAAGGAAGGGCCACAGGGTGGTCATCACTTCACGAACGGCCTGGGCGAACTCGCTTTGATGCGGGTCGCGCTGCTGAACATGGGCAAGGAAACTTTCCAGAGAGCGTGTCTGATCCATAGATATAAGAACCTCTTATAGTTATTTGTGTCTATTGCTTATGCAATTTGTGTTGTTTTTTTGACTATACCACCCGCACCGCTTTGTGAAGCAAGCAGAAATTCATGCCGAAAGGGAAATTAATGACCCGGGGCGGGTCATAACAAAAAGCGATGGCGAGATAAATTAAAGGTTCCGCGTGGATTAACCGTTATAGTCTTTATCAGGACACGACAGGAAGATAAGTCTATGAACCGTTATGTATTCACCGCGTTATGTTTGATGTTCTCGGCCGGCGCGCAGGCTGACCGTATTCGCCCGGATGTGGAAGTGAATGTCCCGCCTGAGGTCTTTAGTTCCAGCGGCCAGAGAGCGCAGCCCTGTAACCAGTGCTGCATCTATCAGGATCAGAACTATTCCGAAGGGGCGGTGGTGAAGGCGGACGGCGTGCTGCTGCAGTGCCAGCGCGATGAGCGCGCCATCAGCACGAACCCGCTGGTCTGGCGTCGCGTAAAACAATAAACGCTTCCAGCAGCGGAATATCGGCCGGGGCTAAGGGGTAGCTGAACGCCTCTTCTGGTGTACACCACACCAGCGCGCTGTGATAGTGCGCCGTGAGCTCGCCGCTATAAGCGGGCACGTGCCAGGCATGCAGGTGGATCAACCGCTGCGAGACCTCCCGCTGGTGGCTGGCGACATACTGGCCCGGAAGGGCCACAATACCGAGTTCTTCCTGCAGTTCGCGGATAAGCGCCTCCGGTTGTGTTTCGCCGGATTCCACCTTTCCGCCGGCGAATTCCCACATCCCCGGTTGGTCAGCGTGATCAGGGCGCTGTGCCAGTAAAATGTTGCCGTTTTTTTCGATGATGGCCGCAACGACATCGACTGTTTTTAGCATGGGCGTCAATACTTAATAACGAAAAGCACCATATTATCGTGCCCTTTGTCAGAGTCCAGCCATCAGGAGAATCCGGTGAAAGAGACGTACACCTGGGTCGACCCCATCCCAACCCTTCCGGCGAGTTTAAAACCGATTGCCGCCATGCAGAAAAAACATTTTGGTGCCGTGCTAAACCCCACACGCTGGTGGGGACGTATGCCGCGTCTTTTCTGGCTGGTGGCGCTGTTTGTCGGTTTTCTGGAGCGTCGTCACGCGCGCCTGACGCCCGTGCTGCGCTCCCTGCTCATGACGCGGGTATCGCAACTTTGCCACTGCGCTTTCTGTATTGATGCCAATAGCCTGCGGCTGGCCGAACGCTGTGGGGCGCTGGATAAAGTTCAGGCCGTGAGCAACTGGCAAGACTCCGCGCTGTTCACGAGCCAGGAGCGTGCGGCGCTGGCCTACGCCGAGGCGGTGACCGCCACGCCGCCCCGGGCGGATGAGGCCATCCGAACGGCGCTGAAACATCACTTCACGGACGACGCGATTACTGAGATGACGGCGCTCATTGCGTTTCAGAATCTCTCTGCCCGCTTCAATGCCGCCCTGGATATTCCGTCTCAGGGCCTGTGTGCCACGTTTAACGAGAAGCCTCATGCTTGATCGCCACCTGCACCCGCGGTTAAAACCGACACTGAATGGACTGGTGTCCGTACTGGATAAGCCGGGCATCACCCCTGACGGATTAACCCTGACCGGGTTTGCCATCGGCGTGCTGGCGCTGCCGTTTCTGGCCCTTGGCTGGTACCCCGCGGCGCTGGTCGCTATTGCGCTCAACCGCCTGCTGGATGGTCTGGACGGCGCGCTGGCGCGCCGGAGAGGGCTGACGGACGCAGGGGGATTTCTCGATATCGCGCTCGATTTTCTGTTCTACGCCCTGGTGCCGTTTGGTTTTGCGCTGGCGGCACCCGCTGAGAATGCGCTACCTGCCGCCTGGCTGCTGTTTGCGTTTATCGGCACCGGCAGCAGTTTTCTGGCGTTTGCGGCGCTGGCCGCGAAGCACGACATTGACAACCCCGGCTATGCGCATAAGTCGTTTTATTACCTCGGCGGGTTAACGGAAGGGACAGAGACCATCGCGCTGTTCGTGCTGTGCTGCCTGTTTCCGGCGCACTTTGCGCTGTTGGCGTGGGTATTTGGCGCGCTGTGCTGGCTGACCACCACAACGCGCATCTGGAGCGGGTACGTGACGCTTAAATCACGTCACGCTTAGCGGGCGCTGTCGGGCCCGCGCTCGCCGGTGGAGACCGGGTTCTGCGGGTGACTGCTCCATTCGTACCAGCCGCCGTCATAGACTGCGGCCTTCTTCCAGCCCATCGCCCGGGCGTACATGAAGGCTTCAGACGCTCGCCAGCCTGTGCCGCAGTAAAACGCGACCTGTTGTTCCGGCAGAATGTTCCAGCGTTTCCACATGGCGGCAATATCGTCAGCTGTGCGCATGGTGCCATCCGGGTTATGAAAATCTTCCATGTGGGTGGCATCGCTGCCGGCGTGGCCCCAGCGGGCACCGGCAATGTCACCTTTGGGCTTGATGTAGCTGTAACCGCTGGTTTCGCCGATGAACTCCGGCCACGAACGAATGCTGACCAGGGAGGCATCCTGACGGTGCAGCATCCCGCGTGCCTGCGTCATATCAACCATCAGTTGCGGCTGGCCGGGGATCGGCGTGCCAAAATCAGGGGCCGGCATCACCTTCGCTGGCGTACCGCGCTCAACCGGAAGGTTGGCATCTGACCACGCCTTCCAGCCGCCATCGAGAAGGCGCACATCTTTCACCCCCGCATAAAGCATAATCTGCGCCACGCGTGCGGCGGCGTAGACGTCACGGCCATACAAAATGACGGTGGTGTCGTGACGGATCCCGTGCTTCGCCAGCATCGCTTTCAGCTTATCGTCGGAGACTTTATTCCATAGCGGCTCGCTCTCCACTTCGTTGGTGTCGATATAGCCCGCGCCGGGAATGTGATTCAGCAGATAAAACTTCGGCGCGCCCCAGGCGGCCTCAATCACTTTCCAGTCACCCTCCGGTGCGGCAACCACCGGTTTACCCTGCTGAAGCTGATGGATCCACTGCGGGTAGACGAGCTGTTCGAAATGGGGCAGGCGCTGAAGGCGCCCGGGCGTCTGCAGGGCATCGCTGAGCAGCGAAACAGAATGGAATCCAGCTTTCTCCAGACGGGCTCTCACTGCCTTATTATCGCGCGCGTCCCCATACAGCGCGATGGCCGACGAGGGGGTAAGCTGATGCTGTTTGGCCCACAGCGCAATCTGCTCGTCGCTCATCGCGTCCAGCCAGGCGGCTGACAGATTAAGTGCGGCGGGTTCATGCCCGGAGGGACCGCTGAGCGTTTGCGGCCAGCCGTTATAGAAGGCGCTGGCGCGGGTGTCGACAGGCGTGCCGTGCTGTGCCTGAAGCTGGGACAGCGTCATCGCGTTGGGCATATCAGCGGCCAGAGAGGAAAAAGAGGCGAGGCCGCAGAGCAGGGCCAGCGCGGTCAGTTGAGAAACACGTTTCATCGAATAACCTGACGTCAGTAAAAGAGGGGGGCATTGTCGTCTCTCCCGTCATGGAAGACATTGCGTTAGCACATTATTGCCAGCGAGAAATCTCAATCAGCTCGCCGCCGGGCGGAATATCGTCCTCATCGTGGGTGACCAGCACCGCCGGAATATCGCGTGCGCGAACGGCGTCAAATACCCATTGCCGAAATGAGGCCCGTAGCGTCTTATCGAGGCGGCTGAACGGTTCATCCAGCAGCAGCGCCTGCGGCTCCGCGAGCAGGGCCCGCAACAGGCTGACCCGGGCGCGCTCCCCGCCGGAGAGGGTGGCCGGATCGCTGGCGTAACGGCCGCCCAGACCGGCGGAGTCCAGCGCCTGCTCGACCGCTTCCCGACGCGCGCCTCCGACGATCCGCTCAGGCAACGCCAGCAGCAGATTTTGCCCGACGCTGAATGTGTCGAACAGCAGCGCGTCCTGAAAGAGAATACCCAGCCCGCGGGATTCCACGGGAAGGGCGTCGCAACGACGCGCGTCGAGCCACAGTTCGCCCCGCGCCTGAAAATCGTCTGACAACGCGCCGACCATCCAGGCAAAGAGGGTCGATTTGCCGCTGCCGGAGGGGCCCATCAGGGTGACTATCTCCCCGCGGGGAACGCAAAAATTGACCTCGCGGAACAGCGGTTCGATGGTGAGATTTTTTACCTGCAACATTAACGTAATCCCTGGCGGTAGTGGCCCACGAACCGGGATAGCAGGGCGGCAAAGCCAAACACGGCCCCCGTAACCAGCAGTAACCCCAGCGCCCGGTTAGCCAGAAGCGGAATGCTGCCCCCGCTGCTGAGCGCGACGGTTTCGGTGGTCAGCGTGGCGAAACGCCCTGCGCCCAGCCACAGCGTCGGCATGTACTGCGCCATGCTGACGGAAAAACCGGTGGCAAAGGCCAGCAGCGCAGGGCGTATCAGCAGCGGACATTTCAGCAGGCAGAAGATTTTTGTCCGTCGCCAGCCCAGCGTTCTGGCGGTAAGGATAAGCCGGGGATCGATCCGGCGCCAGGCAGGTTGCAGCACCAGCAGCATCCACGGTAACACCCACAGTAGATGGCTCCAGAGCACGGCGGCATACTCCCCGTCGAGCCCCAGCTGCAACGCAATCGTATATTGGCCGGTGACGAGCGGCAGTGCCGGAAGGGCAAGCGGAGACCATACCCACTCTGCGCCGCGCTGCGGTCCCCATTCCAGCCAGAGCGCGCTGACGACCAGACCGAGCAGGCTCGACAGCAGGCCGAAGGAGAGGCTGTTCCCCACAGGGCCCACGTCGTCCCGCTGCGCCAGCATCAGCAGCACCGCAGCGCACAGGACGCCGCATGCGGGCAGAAACCCGCTTACTGCGCTTTCCGGCAGAATGCGCTGAGATCGGCGGCGCGTCCCGGTGAGGTCGGCAACCGT
Organism: Enterobacter sp. HSTU-ASh6; assembly: GCF_026319105.1. Taxonomy (NCBI): domain Bacteria; kingdom Pseudomonadati; phylum Pseudomonadota; class Gammaproteobacteria; order Enterobacterales; family Enterobacteriaceae; genus Enterobacter; species Enterobacter sp. HSTU-ASh6. Next base: position 13,791 of record NZ_WSPD01000017.1, read on the forward strand.
GCGGCGCCATGCCTTCCAGAGGCCGTACCCCAGGGCGGCCAGCGCAGCCAGCAGCAAAAGCAGAACCAGGCACAGCAGCATCCCTTTCACCTGCTGCCCGGCATCGCCCTGGCTCAGCCACTGCCAGGCCAGCACGGCCAGGGTAGGTGGATTTCCGGGGCCGAGAACGATTGCCACATCCACAACCGACAGCGACCACGCCAGTACCGCCAGCATCACCGCGCCGAGGAGAGGGGCGATCGCCGGGAGGATCAGCCAGTTAAGTATCTGAAACCGCCCGTACCCGAAGGTTCGCAGGACGATCTTCTGCTGTGCCAGCCGTTTTTCCGGCAGTACGGCGTAAATTGCCCACAGCACAAACGCGCTCTCTTTTACGGCGAGCGTCAGCCCCAGCCCAACGCCGTAGCGGTCAAAGGGAGCCGTACAGACGGTACAGAGCTGATAGAACAGCCCGCCCTCGGCAAACAGCAGTAACGCGCTGGTGGCAAACGCCACGTGCGGGATCGCCAGCAGCCACGGCAGGCGGGTGGTGAGACGTCGCCAGCGTTTGCCGGGCCAGAAAAGGCTGACGAAAATCAGGGCAATCAGCAACGCGCCCAGCGTGGCGATGAGCGTTGAGACCAGCGTGGCGAGGGCCGCCTGCGGAAGCTGCGGGTCGTCCAGCAGCCTCTGCCAGTTTGCCGCAGAAAACGCCGGGGCTAACAGCATGGCGCCAGCGGGCAGGATCGGCAGATAGATAACCGCCATCGCCAGCCAGACCAGCCCGCTTAGCGGGTGCCGTAACGACGCAGCCATTCCTGCTCCAGCGCGTTCACCCAGCCGGACTGCGGCTCTGCAAGCACTTTCGGTAGCCCCTGAGGCGTATAGGCCTGCAGGCGCGTTGCTTCATTGTCAGGCAGCGCCCTGGCATCCAGCACGCTTGGGTCGCCCCAGACGGCGGGGTCAGCTTTGCGGATCTGCGCCTGCGGTGAAAGCAGGAAATTGGCGACCACCTTCGCGCCTGCACTGGCGCGGGCGTTGGCCGGAATCGCCACAAAATGGACGTTACCGATCGTTCCGCCGTGGAAACCAAAGCTGTAGCTGTCGGCGGGCAGTTCGCCGCGGGCGACTTTTTGCTGCACATGGGCCGGGTTAAATGTCAGCGACAGGTTCAGACTGCCGCTGGCAAGCAGGGCATCCATCCGGGCAGGTGAGGGCGGGAAATCTTTTCCTTCACGCCACAGCAGCGGGTGGAGTGTGTCGAGGTAATCCCAGAGCGGCGCGGTCACCTGGGCAAAGGTATCATCGGGCGCTTTTTGCAGCGCCTGTGGACGAGCGGTGAGCGCCAGCAGCAGCTGCTCAAGGAATGCCGTGCCGGTAAAATCGGGTGGGCGAGGGTAGCTCATCTTACCCGGATGCTGCTGTGCGTAAGCCAGCAGCGCCTGCGGATCCGCCGGTGGCGCTGGCATGGTGCCTTTGCGGGCGATAAAGGTCAGCTGTGCGCCGCCCCACGGCGATTCCGCCCCGTCGGTGGGCACCGCAAAGTCTTCGGTAACGGGTTTGCGGGTATCGACATAGCGCCAGTTCGGCAGCGTCTGTGCCCATCCGCTCAGCAGCAGGTTAGCCTCTTTTAACGTGCGGAAATTTTCACCGTTGACCCACAACAGATCGACGGAGCCGTTGCTCTTACGCCCTGCTGCGGCTTCCGTCTGAATGCGTTTTACCGCGTCGGCAGCATCCGCCAGCGGGACGATCTTAAGGGTAATGGCATAGTGCGTTTGCATCTCACCGCTGACCCACTCCAGATAGCGGTTGACCGCCGGATCGCCGCCCCAGGCGTTAAACCAGACGGTCTGGCCTTTGGCCTGTTGTTGGATTGCCTGCCAGCTGTCGGCAGCACAGAGGGGGGCTGCCAGCAGCAGGCCGGTCAGAAACGCGCAAAAACGCACACGGCGCATAATGCCTCACTTTTTAGACAAGGGGGTGTAACGGGAAAAGAGCTGGCGCGTGACCAGCGGTAATAACCCCAGTAGTGTAAAGGCGAATACCATGCCCGGCGACAAAATATCGCGAAGCGATGCCACTTTTCCCAGTTCGCGCCCGGCGTTCAGAAAGACAACCGTCGCGGGCAGCATCGCCACCTGGCTCACCCACCAGTAGCGGAATACCCCCATGCGGGTCAGCCCCATCAGCAAATTCACCAGAAAAAACGGAAACAGCGGCATCAGGCGCAGGGCAAAAAGATAGCCTGCGCCGTCATGCGTCATGCCAGCGTTAACCGTTTTCATCTGCTGAGCAAATCGCTGCTGTAACCACTCACGCAGCAGATAACGGCTGGCGAGCATCGCAAGCGTCGCCCCGAGCGTCGAGGCAAATGAGACCAGCACGATGCCTTCACCCAGGGGAAACAGCGTCCCACCCAGCAGGGTCAGTATCGCTGCACCCGGTATCGACAGGGCGGAAACCAGCACATAGAGCGCAAAAAAGATCAGGGCGCTCTGCAGCGGCGCGCGGTCGACGTGGGCGAGTAACGCCTGCTGGTGCGCTTTAATCCCTTCCAGAGAGAGTGTACCCGGCGGAAGGAGAACAAACGTCAGAATAAATGCGCCCAGAAGGGCGCACAGGAGAAGGATTTTTCGACTGTTCACGCGTCATTACAGCTTGAAGGTCGCCCACACTGGCGCATGATCTGACGGCTTTTCCATGCTGCGGATATCGTAGTCGATCCCGGTTTCGATGCAGCGTTCTGCCAGCGGCGCACTGGCCAGCAGAAGATCGATGCGCAGGCCACGGTTGTCGTCAAAGCCTCTTGAACGATAGTCGAACCAGGAGAAGCGGTCCTGCGTTTCCGGGTTGGCGTTGCGGAAGGTATCCACCAGGCCCCAGCCCAGCAGGCGCTCCATCCACTCACGCTCTTCCGGCAGGAAAGAGCATTTGCCGGTACGCAACCAGCGCTTGCGGTTCTCTTCGCCAATACCGATATCGAGATCCGTCGGGCTGATATTCATGTCGCCCATGATCAGCACCGGATTCTCTTTTTTGAGTTCGGTTGTCAGGAAGTCCTGCAGATCCTGATAAAACTTCGCTTTGGCCGGGAATTTTGTCTCGTGGTCACGGCTCTCACCCTGCGGGAAATAGCCGTTAATGACCGTGATATTGCCGAGCGCAGAAGGCACTTCCGCCATGATGATGCGGCGCTGGGCTTCTTCACCGTCACCGGGGAAGCCGCGGCGTACGGAAACCGGCGGCGCTTTGGTCAGCAGCGCGACGCCATAGTGACCTTTCTGACCGTGGTAAAAGACGTTATAACCGAGTTTCGCCACCTCTTCGAGAGGGAACATGTCGTCGTGGACCTTGGTCTCCTGCAGGCCAATCACATCTGGCTGATGTTGCTCAACGATAGCTTCAAGCTGATGAGGGCGGGCACGCAGGCCGTTGATATTAAAAGAGACAAATTTCATAGTCGCTGCCAGTGCAAGGTGAATAGTGCAAGGATGGTAGCAGAATTTGCGTCAACTGTTACCGGCTTCGACCAATAACTGCGACAGATAATGCTGGTGGTGCAATATTTGCACCATTCTGACGCGCATCGCCCTCAAACAGGGCGTAAATGGCCGATAAATTTCGCGAGCGATCACAATTCCAGAATTATATTTGGCCTGTGCATACTCTTTCTGATTTTCATGCGGCAAAGCGCCGCTTGTCGTAAAAATATTCACTTTTTATGCACTAACAGTGAATAACTCCATATTGTAACTCATTGATATTCTGTTCATCCAACCCGTTTATGCATTTTTATCGCTGGCTGGCACGAAGGCTGCAATCTACATTCACAGTGCAAACACTCAATTATTTAACATTCAAATAACCTTTTATTTACCGGATGAGGTCGCTATGTCTCTGTCAATTACGCGTGAAAATTTCGATGAATGGATGATGCCGGTTTACGCTCCGGCGGCTTTTATTCCGGTTCGTGGGGAAGGCTCGCGCCTGTGGGATCAGCAGGGTAAAGAGTATATCGACTTTGCGGGTGGGATTGCGGTAAACGCGCTGGGCCATGCGCACCCGGCGCTGCGTCAGGCGCTGAATGACCAGGCGGCGAAGTTCTGGCATACCGGCAACGGCTTTACCAACGAGCCCGCGCTGCGCCTGGCGAAAAAGCTGATCGACGCGACGTTTGCCGAAAAAGTCTTTTTCTGTAACTCAGGGGCGGAAGCCAACGAAGCGACGCTGAAGCTGGCGCGCAAATATGCCCACGACAAGTTTGGTGCCCACAAGAGCGGTATCGTGGCGTTTAAAAATGCCTTCCACGGGCGCACGCTCTTTACCGTCAGCGCGGGCGGCCAGCCTGCTTACTCGCAGGATTTCGCACCGCTGCCGCCGGATATCCGTCACGGTGTTTATAACGATCTGCAGTCCGCCAGCGAACTGATCAACGACACCACCTGTGCGGTAATTGTCGAGCCGATGCAGGGTGAGGGCGGCGTTCTTCCGGCACAAAAAGCGTTTCTGCAGGGGCTGCGCGAGCTGTGCGATCGTCACAATGCGGTACTGATTTTCGATGAAGTGCAGACCGGCGTGGGCCGTACCGGTGAGCTGTATGCCTATATGCACTACGGCGTTACGCCTGACGTGCTTTCTACTGCCAAAGCGCTGGGCGGCGGCTTCCCGATTGGGGCGATGCTGACCACCGATAAATTCGCCAGCGTGATGACCGTGGGCACCCATGGCACCACTTACGGCGGCAACCCGCTGGCCACCGCTGTCGCCGGGCAGGTTCTCGACATTATTAATACCCCAGAGGTGTTGAAAGGCGTTAAGCAGCGTCACGACTGGTTTGTTGAGCGTCTGAATGCCATCAACAGCAAAACGGGGCTGTTTAAAGAAATTCGCGGCCTGGGGCTGTTAATTGGCTGTGAGCTCACCGCTGAGTTTGCCGGAAAAGCTAAACTTATTTCACAGGAAGCGGCAAAAATGGGCGTGATGGTCCTGATTGCCGGTGCCAACGTGGTGCGTTTTGCTCCTGCGCTGATTGTCAGCGAGGAAGAGGTGCAAACCGGTCTGGACCGTTTTGCGCTGGCGTGTGAACAGGTGAAGTCCGGGGTGTCATCATGATGGTCATCCGTCCCGTTGAGCGCGGCGATCTCGCCGGGCTCATGCAGCTTGCCGGTAAGACGGGAGGCGGGCTGACCTCGCTTCCTGCCGATGAAAAAACGCTGTCGGCGCGCATTGAGCGCGCCCTGCAAACCTGGCAGGGGACGTTGCCAAAAAGCGAACAGGGATATGTGTTCGTGCTGGAAGACACCACCACGGGGACCGTGGCCGGGATCTGCGCCATCGAAGTGGCCGTGGGGCTTAACGATCCGTGGTACAACTACCGCGTTGGCACCATGGTACATGCCTCGAAAGAGCTGAACGTCTATAACGCGCTGCCGACGCTGTTTCTTTGTAATGACCACACGGGCGCCAGCGAGCTCTGCACGCTGTTCCTCGACCCGGCGTGGCGCAAAGAGGGCAACGGCTATCTGCTCTCCAAATCGCGCTTTCTGTTTATGGCCGCCTTCCGCGATCGCTTTAACGAAAAAGTGGTTGCGGAGATGCGCGGCGTGATCGACGACAAAGGCTACTCGCCGTTCTGGGAGAGCCTGGGCGAGCGCTTCTTCTCGATGGAGTTCAGCCGGGCGGACTACCTGTGCGGCACCGGTCAGAAAGCCTTTATCGCTGAGCTGATGCCGAAGCATCCTATTTACACCCATTTCTTAACGCCGGAAGCGCAGGCGGTGATCGGCGAAGTCCATCCGCAAACCGCGCCTGCCCGCGCGGTGCTGGAGAAAGAGGGCTTCCGCTACCGTAACTATGTGGACATCTTTGACGGTGGGCCAACGCTTGAGTGCGATATCGACCGCGTCCGTGCGATCCGTAAAAGCCGGCTGGTTGAAGTTGCCGAAGGTCAGCCCGCGCCGGGTGACTGGCCGGCGTGCCTGGTGGCGAACGAAAATTACACCAACTTCCGCGCCATGCTGGTGCGGACCAACCCGAAATGTGAACGTCTGGTACTGACGGCTGCAGAACTGGATGCCCTGAAATGTAACGCCGGCGATACGGTTCGCCTGGTGCGTCTCTGCCCTGAGGAGAAAACAGCATGACATTATGGATTAACGGTGACTGGGTCACGGGCGAAGGCGAACAGCGCGTAAAAACCAATCCGGTAGGCAAAGAGGTGCTCTGGAAGGGGAACGACGCCAGCGCCGCGCAGGTGGAACAAGCCTGCCATGCCGCACGTCGCGCGTTTCCGGCGTGGGCAAAACAGCCTTTCGCCGTGCGCCAGGCGCTCGTTGAAAAGTTCGCCGGGCTGCTGGAGGCGAACAAAGCCGAGCTGACGCGCATTATTGCCTCTGAAACCAGTAAACCGCGCTGGGAAGCGGCCACGGAAGTGACGGCGATGATCAATAAAATCGCCATTTCAGTGAAGGCCTACCACACCCGCACCGGCGAGCAGCATACCGAGATGCCGGACGGCGCGGCCACGCTGCGCCACCGTCCGCACGGCGTGCTGGCGGTGTTTGGTCCGTACAACTTCCCGGGGCATCTGCCGAATGGCCACATCGTGCCGGCGCTGCTGGCGGGCAACACCGTTATTTTCAAGCCGAGTGAGTTAACGCCGTTCACCGGCGAGGCGGTGGTTAAGCTGTGGGAACAGGCGGGCCTGCCGCCGGGCGTGCTGAATCTGGTGCAGGGCGGGCGTGAAACCGGTCAGGCGCTGAGCGCGCTGAGCGATATCGACGGCCTGCTGTTTACCGGCAGCGCCGGGACGGGCTATCAACTGCATCGCCAGCTGGCGGGGCAGCCGGAAAAAATCCTCGCCCTCGAGATGGGCGGCAACAACCCGCTGATCGTGGAAGATCCTGATGATATCGACGCCGCGGTGCACCTGACGATTCAGTCTGCTTTTATTACCGCCGGACAGCGTTGCACCTGTGCCCGCCGTCTGCTGGTGAAACGGGGCGCGCAGGGGGATGCGTTCCTTAAACGTCTGGTTGAGGTGAGTGCGCGTCTGGTGCCCGCCGCGTGGGATGCCGACCCGCAGCCGTTTATCGGTGGGCTGATTTCCGAGCAGGCCGCGCAAAACGTGCTGAAGGCCTGGCAGGACCACGTCGCTCGCGGGGCGAAAACCCTGCTCGAACCGAAGCAGGTTCAGCCGGGTACCTCGCTGCTGACGCCGGGCATCGTTGAGATGAGCGGGGCGAGCAACGTGCCGGATGAAGAGGTCTTTGGTCCGCTGCTCTGCGTCTGGCGTTATGACGATTTTGACAGCGCCATCGCAATGGCCAACAACACCCGCTACGGCCTGTCGAGCGGACTGATTTCGCCGCAGCGTGAGAAGTTTGAACAGCTGCTGCTGGAAGCGCGTGCGGGGATTGTGAACTGGAACAAACCGCTGACCGGTGCTGCGAGCACCGCGCCGTTCGGCGGCGTGGGCGCGTCGGGCAACCATCGCGCCAGCGCGTGGTACGCCGCAGATTACTGCGCATGGCCGATGGCGAGCCTGGAAAGCCCGGCGCTGACGCTGCCGGAAACGCTTAATCCGGGGCTGGACTTTACCGGAGGGGACCGTCATGAAAGCGCGTGAAGTCAACTTTGACGGGCTGGTGGGGCTGACGCACCACTACGCCGGTCTCTCTTTTGGTAATGAAGCCTCGACGAAGCACCGCTTTCAGGTCTCCAACCCGAAGCTGGCGGCGAAGCAGGGGCTGTTGAAAATGAAAGCGCTGGCGGATGCCGGTTTCCCGCAGGCGGTTATTCCGCCGCAGGAACGCCCGAACGTCGCGGTGTTGCGTCAGCTCGGTTTCACCGGCAGCGATGAGCAGGTCGTTGAAAAAGCGGGAACGCAAACGCCGCACCTGCTCTCTGCGGCAAGTTCGGCCTCTTCGATGTGGGTCGCCAACGCGGCCACCGTCGCCCCGTCAGCCGACACGCTGGATGGCAAAGTCCATCTGACGGTGGCGAACCTGAATAACAAATTCCACCGCGCCACCGAAGCGGAAACCACCGAGCGCGTGCTGCGCGCCATATTCAACCATGACGCCCATTTTGCGGTGCATCCGGCTCTGCCGCAGGTGGCAATGTTTGGCGACGAAGGTGCGGCCAACCATAACCGGCTGGGGGGCGATTACGGTGAACCCGGCGTGCAGCTGTTTATCTACGGGCGCGAGGAGGGCGGTCATTCTGCCCCTGTTCGCTATCCTGCGCGCCAGACGCTGGCCGCCAGCCAGGCGGTCGCCCGCCTGAACCAGGTCAATCCTTCGCAGGTGATTTTTGCCCAGCAAAACCCGCAGGTGATCGACCAGGGCGTGTTCCATAACGACGTGATCGCCGTTTCGAACCGTCAGGTCCTCTTCTGCCACGAGCAGGCGTTTGCCCATCAGGAGAAGCTGCTCGCCACGCTGCATGAACGCGTACCCGGTTTTATGCCGATTCAGGTGCCTACCCGGGCGGTGAGCGTCCAGGATGCGGTCGAAACGTATCTGTTCAACAGCCAGCTGCTAAGCCGTGATGACGGCAGCATGATGCTGGTCCTGCCGCAGGAGTCGCGGGATCATAGCGGGGTGTGGCGTTACCTGACCGAGCTGGTGAAGGCCGATAACCCGATTGACGAGCTGCGGGTGTTTGACCTGCGCGAAAGTATGGCCAACGGCGGCGGACCGGCCTGTCTGCGCCTGCGCGTGGTGTTGACGCAGTCAGAAATGCAGGCCGTTAACCCGGCAGTGATGATGAATGAGACGCTGTTTACTACCCTGAACGACTGGGTGGACCGCTACTATCGCGACCGGTTAACGCAGGCTGACCTCGTTGACCCGCAGCTGTTACGCGAAGGTCGCGAGGCGCTTGACGCGTTAACATCAATCCTGCAGCTGGGATCGGTTTATCCTTTCCAGCGCTAAGGAGTGGGTATGGAAAATTTACTGGCGCTGACCCTGGCCGATGAAACGCCGGAACAGAGTGAGGGGGAGGGCCCCTCATTCCACTGGCGGTGGCTGGGGCGTGGGGTGCTTGAACTGACGCCGGTTGTAGAGAGCGATCTCTCGCTACTGCTTTCGACCGGTATTCACGGGAATGAAACGGCGCCCGTGGAGATTGTTGACCTGCTGCTGCGCGCGTTGTATCGCAAAGAGATTACGCTTCAGTGCCGCGTGCTGGTGGTGCTTGGGAACCCACCCGCGCTGGCGCAAAACAAACGCTATCTGGTGAGTGACATTAACCGCATGTTCGGCGGGCGCTGGTCGCAGTTCCCGCAGAGTGACGAGACGGCGCGGGCGCAGTGGCTGGAGAACGTGGTGAGCGCGTTCTTTGCGGCGGCGGGGCCAGTGCGCTGGCATCTGGATCTGCACACGGCCATTCGCGCGTCTTACCATGTCCGCTTCGGCGTGCTGCCGCAGCGCAATCAGCCGTGGGATGAAGCGTTCCTCGACTGGCTGGGTGATGCCGGGCTGGAGGCGCTGGTGTTCCACCAGTCGCCGGGCGGAACCTTTACGCACTTTACCTGTGAACACTTCGGCGCGCTGGCCTGTACGCTGGAGCTGGGGAAAGCGTTGCCGTTTGGGCAAAACGATCTCACTCGCTTTGCGCCAACGCATCTTGCCCTGCGGGCATTGCTGGGTGGGGCGGCGCCCGAGCACACGCATCAACCCGTCGAGTGGTATCGGGTCGTACAGCAGATCACGCGCCGCAGCGATGCTTTCCAGCTTCATATGGCCGCGCACACCCTGAACTTCACGCCGTTTCGTAAAGGGGCGCTGCTGGCTGAAGATGGCGAAGAGCGTTACGAGGTACAGAAAACCACCGAGTATGTGTTATTTCCCAACCCCACCGTGGCATTTGGCCTGCGTGCCGGGCTGATGCTGGAAAAAATATCCTGACCTTTTCCCCTCTCATCACTCGGGAGGGGAAAAACATTTCTTAGCAATTAAAGCGCTCATACTTCTTTTGCGGATTATTCCTGGTGAATTGCTTTATTATTAATCCGCTCTCCGCTACACTTCTGCTCATTCTCTTTAAAATCATCATTTTAAATATTATTTGTTGCAACTCTCCACGCTTTATCCTTATTTTCTCCACATTTGACGAAAATTTGTTTTTTACACTTTCATTGTTTTACCGTTGCTCTGACTAATTGACGATAAACCCCGTAAAGTTAATCTCGTCAACACGGCATAGCGCCGAAGAATAACTGAAAGAAAGGAAATAAATTATGCGTAAGTTTACTGCACTGTTTGTTGCTTCTACCCTGGCTCTGGGCGCTACCAGCATGGCGTTCGCCGCAGATACCGCAACCACCCCTGCCGCGCCTGCTGACGGCAAAATGATGATGCATCATAAAGGCAAGCCGGGTATGCACGAGATGATGATGTTTAAGGAACTGAACCTGACAGATGCGCAGAAGCAGCAGATCCGCGACATCATGAAAAGTCAGCGCGATCAGATGAAACGTCCACCGCTTGAAGAGCGTCGTGCGATGCATGACATCATCGCCAGCGACAGCTTCGATAAGGCGAAAGCTGAAGCGCAGATCGACAAAATGGCCGAGCAGCATAAAGCCCGCATGCTGGCTCACATGGAAACCCAGAACAAGATCTACAACATTCTGACGCCGGAACAGAAAAAACAATTTAATGCGAATTTTGAGAAGCGTCTGACAGAACGTCCGGCGATGGAAGGTAAAATGCCAGCACCAACCGAATAATCGGTTCACACTCTTAAGACCGCCGGGATCCTGTCCACAAAAGCGCAATCGCTGTGGACAGGACCGGCGGTTTTTCTTTCCTGCCCTCTTGCCTGCCGCCGCCAGCGCGGTATTCTCCTGTAGTCGCTTCAGAGAATGTTTGTAGAGTCATGACGTTAGTAAATTTATTGACGTTGCGCTAAGGCTTGCCCGCTCTGCTGCCGATACTGTGTCTGTGAATACCCAACGATAACAAACAAGACAGCAACGATAGCAATATCCTTGCCCTGGCACGGGTTGTGCCATTCAGGAGTGGTGATGGAGTTCTTTGATATCCGTAAGATGCCGGTCAGCCTCTGGCGCAATGGTGCTGGGGAAACGCGTGAGATTTGTTGTTTCCCACCCGCAACGCGCGATTTTCACTGGCGTGCCAGTATCGCGACTATCGCCAGCAACGGCGAATTCTCCTCATTCCCCGGCGTCGATCGGGTGATTACCTTGCTGGAAGGAGGGGAGGTGACGCTCGATGCCGGTCAGGCGTTCTTCCATACCCTTAAGCACCATCAGCCTTACAGTTTTGCCGGCGATCTGCCGGTCAAGGCGCTGCTGTCCGATGGGCGGATGGCGATGGACTTCAATATTATGACCCGTCGCGACTGTTGTCGGGCGAAGGTGCGCGTGGCCGACCGGACCTTTACCACCTTTGGCACACGCGGGGGCGTGGTCTTTGTCTTAAGCGGGGCGTGGCAGTTGGGGGATAAATTGCTGACGGCCGATCAGGGCGCCAGCTGGGAGGAGGGTACCCATACTCTGCGTCTGCTGGAGCCTCAGGGCACCCTGTTGTTCAGTGAAATTACGTGGCTCCCAGGCCATTGAGCTCAATGACTTCAAACTTACCGGCTAAGACGGGTTTACAGAGAATTTTATAGCCATCGTGGTCAAATCCGGCGGGTGTGCGCAACAGGGTTGCCGCGTCGTTGATATCGTCGACGGCGCCCAGCCAGAACCAGTTGTTGACGATGTGGTACTGGGTCATCGCTTCACCCACCTCTTTTAGCGCAACGGCGCCTTCCCAGGGCCAGCAGTTAACGCTGATGGTCGCCAGGCCGGCGAGGAGCCGGGCGTGATGCGCGTCGACACTCTCTTTCCCGCAGCAGGCGCCTGCGCAGCGCTTAAGTGCCGACCGGAAACAGGCCCGTCCGCGGGTGGTCGCCTCGAGACCCAAAAGGCTGTAGCAAAGCTGCAGCTCATCCGCCAGGGTTTGCAGCGCCTGGAGCGCGGCACGTTTATTCGCAAACAGGCCGTAAAGATTCGGGGCATGAGAAAAATCGACCTCGCGCGCGTAGACAACCTGCGGCTTGCCGGCGGTTATTTGCAGGGAGCAGAGCTGACGATTGCGGCGCAGGCGCTTGTTAAACAGCGGCTGTTGTTCTTTTATAAGCCTGGCTTCCAGTAACAGCGCGCCCATTTCTCCCGCCGTCTCGAACCAGGATATGCGGCGCGACTGGCGCAGCATGGCGGCCTCGTCCGGCGTACGCAGATGGGATAACACCCGGCTGCGAATATTCACGCTTTTGCCGATATAGAGCGGCAGGGTGTCGCTTTCACCGTGAAAGATATACACGCCCGGCAGCTTAGGCAGCGCTTCAAGCCAGGGACGAAGGTGCTCGGGATATTCGTAGATAGCCGCCGCTTCAAATTCAAGACGCGGGGCGGATTGACGCCTGCTCACATACCACTCCATATACTGTTCAGGTATACAGTGTAGCAGAGGCGGTTTGGTTAAAAAAGAGCCGGGTCGCGGCTGCGCCTTACCCGGCTTACAAAACTGGGTTACCGTTTTGCTTTATTTTTTCCAGAAATCGTCAAACACCGTAATCGGTGGGCGACGCTTGTGTTCGGTTTTCAGATACCAACCTTCGATGATTTTGGCGGTACCTTCATCCAGCGTTTTGCCTTCAAGATAATCATCGATATTGTCATAGGTCACGCCCAGGGCTGCTTCATCCGGCAGGGAAGGACGATCGTCCTCCAGATCCGCTGTCGGCGCTTTCTTGTACAGATGCTCCGGGCAGCCCAGCGCGGCAAGCAGCTGCTTACCCTGACGCTTATTCAGACGGAAGATCGGGTTAATGTCGGTGCCGCCGTCGCCGTATTTGGTGAAGAAACCGGTGATCGCTTCGGCTGCATGGTCGGTGCCGACCACGACGCCTTTGGTCATCCCGGCGATGCTGTACTGCGCTTTCATACGCTCACGGGCTTTTTCGTTGCCGCGAACAAAATCGCTCAACTCAATGCCCGCTTCGCGCAGGGCCTGCTCGCTCGCCAGCACCGATCCTTTGATATTCACCGTCAGTACGCGGTCAGGCTGAATAAAGGCGATGGCATCCTGACAATCCTGTTCATCCGCCTGTACGCCATACGGAAGGCGTACGGCGATAAACTGCAGGCTTTCATCTCCCGTCTCCTCGCGCAGCTCTGAAATCGCCATCTGGCAGAGCTTACCGGTCAGCGTGGAATCCTGGCCGCCGCTGATGCCCAGCACCAGAGATTTCAGGAAAGAGTTGGTCTTTAAATACGCTTTTAAAAAATCCACGCTGCGGCGGATCTCTTCATTTGCATCTATCGCGGGCTTCGCGCCCAGCGCCTGGATAATCTCTTGTTGCAGAGTCATCACGCTCTCCATAAACAGAATGTGTTAACTGTTAAAACTAACCCTTTGGATGGAAAACGACAAGGATCACAGTTTCGAGTGCGCTAATTTGCGCCGTTTTAGCAGGTTATCGTTGTTTTATTAGAATTTTCCGAAATTCGTCTGGCGTAACTCACAAAGTTGAACAATAGTACTTTTTATCCCATGCTTAGATAACACGCTGATAAACAAGAGGACGGAATATGAACAAGAACGTAGCAGGAATTCTTAGCGCAGCGGCGGTACTGACTATGCTGGCAGGGTGTACGGCGTACGATCGCACCAAAGATCAGTTCACACAGCCCGTGGTGAAAGATGTCAAAAAAGGCATGACGCGTTCGCAGGTGGCTGCGATTGCCGGTAAGCCGTCTTCAGAAGTGACGATGATCCACGCGCGTGGTACCTGTCAGACCTATATCCTGGGTCAACGTGATGGTAAGGCAGAAACCTACTTTGTCGCGCTGGACGATACCGGTCATGTCATCAACTCCGGGTATCAGACCTGTGCAGAATATGACACCGATCCGCAGGCACCTAAGGCGCAGTAACCTTGCTGCCCTGAGGATGTTAACAAACCGGCCCATCGGCCGGTTTTTTTATCCATACGTAAATCTTATTTCTTTGCGCGAATTATTTGCCCGAAATGTGAAGGTAGTCAACAAGCCAGGTCAATGAGAGACAATTTAGGCCTGTCCAGAATTATCCCCCCTCTGTACCATTACGTATACTCACTCCAACGATAAACAACAGTCAGCACACTACCTGTCAGCCAGGAGAGCGAGTCGAGTGATAGCGAGACGGCAGGTAGTCATACAAGAGGGAAATTACGATGGAAAAGAAACATATCTACCTGTTCTGCTCAGCGGGCATGTCAACCTCGCTTCTGGTGTCAAAGATGCGTGCGCAGGCTGAAAAGTATGAAGTGCCTGTGGTGATCGAAGCGTTCCCGGAAACGCTGGCGGGTGAAAAGGGGCAGACTGCGGATGTCGTTTTACTCGGGCCGCAAATTGCCTACATGCTGCCAGAAATACAACGTCTGTTACCCAATAAACCGGTCGAAGTGATCGACTCGGGGCTGTACGGCAAGATTGATGGTTTAGGTGTACTTAAAGCTGCTGTTGCAGCCATTAAAAAAGCGGCTAATTAATTTTTATTTTTCCCGTCAAAGAGTTATTTCACACACAATACGCCGTAACAGTCGTTGCGGCATTTAAGGGTATTTTCCTATGAGTAAAGTCATCGCTTCACTTGAAAAGGTACTCCTTCCTTTTGCTGTTAAAATAGGAAAGCAGCCTCACGTTAACGCCATCAAAAACGGCTTTATTAAATTAATGCCATTGACGCTGGCCGGGGCAATGTTCGTTTTAATTAACAACGTTTTTCTGAGCTTTGGTGAAGGTTCCTTCTTTTATTCATTAGGAATTCGCTTAGACGCATCGACAATTGAAACCCTTAATGGTTTTAAAGCCATCGGCGGTAACGTATACAACGGTACGTTAGGTATTATGTCGCTGATGGCGCCTTTCTTTATCGGGATGGCACTGGCAGAAGAGCGGAAAGTGGATCCGCTGGCCGCCGGGTTATTATCTGTTGCCGCCTTTATGACCGTCACCCCCTACAGCGTCGGTGAAGCCTATGCGGTGGGCGCCAACTGGCTGGGTGGGGCCAACATCATCTCCGGTATTGTTATCGGTCTGGTGGTGGCAGAGATGTTTACCTTTATTATCCGTCGCAACTGGGTGATTCGCCTGCCGGATAGCGTGCCGGCGTCCGTTTCCCGTTCATTTTCCGCGTTGATTCCAGGCTTCATTATTCTCTCCATCATGGGGATTATTGCCTGGGCGCTCTCTCACTGGGGCACAAACTTCCACCAGATCATCATGGACTCTATCTCTACGCCGCTGGCGTCGATGGGTGGTGTGGTCGGTTGGGCGTACGTGATTTTCACCTCCCTGCTGTGGTTCTTCGGCGTGCATGGTTCACTGGCACTGGCCGCGCTGGACAGCGGTATCATGACCCCATGGGCACTGGAAAACGTTGCACTTTATCAGCAGTACGGCTCCGTTGACGCGGCGCTGGCGGCCGGTAAAACCTTCCATGTGTGGGCGAAGCCGATGCTGGACTCCTATATCTTCCTGGGGGGTACCGGGGCGACGCTGGGTCTGATCATCGCGGTCTTTATTGTCTCTCGTCGCGCTGACCATCGTCAGGTGGCGAAGCTGGCACTGCCGTCAGGTATCTTCCAGATTAACGAACCGATCCTGTTTGGTCTGCCAATCATCATGAACCCGGTGATGTTCATTCCTTTCATCCTGGTTCAGCCGCTGCTGGCGGGGATCACCCTGACCGCGTATTACCTGGGCATTATCCCACCAATTACCAACATTGCGCCGTGGACCATGCCGGCGGGTCTGGGGGCGTTCTTTAACACCAACGGTAGCGTCGCCGCCTTCCTGCTGGCGATATTCAACCTCGGGATTGCAACGCTGCTCTACATGCCGTTCGTGGCCATCGCCAACAAAGCCGCAACCGTTATTGATGAAGAAGAGAGCGAAGAGGATATCGCCCTCGCACTGAAATTCTAAAATTGCACGGCGCGGGGCAACCCGCGCCAGCGAAAAGGAGCTTAAAGATGTTAGATTTGGACAGTATCGTTGCAGAAGAAAGCGCGGAGAATGACCTCGAAGAAGTGGTGATGGGCCTTATCATCAACTCCGGTCAGGCACGCAGCCTGGCGTATGCCGCGCTCAGGCAGGCTAAGCAGGGCGATTTCGCCGCCGCGAAAACCATGATGGAACAGTCCCGTACCGCGCTCAATGAAGCGCACCTGGTGCAGACGAAGCTGATTGAAGGCGACCAGGGCGAAGGGAAGATGAAGGTCAGTCTGGTGCTGGTACACGCCCAGGATCACCTGATGACCTCGATGCTGGCGCGCGAGCTGGTGGCGGAGTTAATTGAGCTTCACGAGAAGATGCAGTAAGTCAGACTGAGTAGCAGGGGGTCAGCACGATGGAAATTAAAACCGCACTTGAGCAGCAACTGTTTAATGGCAAGAATTTTCACGTGGTTATCTACAACAAGACGGAGAGCGCGAGTGGTCTGCACCAGCATGACTACTACGAGTTCACGATTGTTCTGACCGGCCGCTACTATCAGGAGATCAACGGTAAGCGCGTTCTGCTTGAGCGCGGAGATTTTGTCTTTCTGCCGATGGGCTCCCATCACCAGAGCTTTTACGAATTTGGCGCCACCCGCATTCTGAACGTGGGCGTCAGCAGACGCTTCTTTGAGAAGCACTATCTGCCGCTGGTGCCGTTCTGTTTTGTGGCATCACAGGTCTATCGCGTCAAAAACGAATTCATGACCTGGATTGAAACGGTGATTGCCTCGCTCAACTTTCGCGACAATGAGTTCGATGAATTTATTGAAACGGTGACCTTCTACGTGATGAACCGGCTGCGCCATCACCGTGAAGAGCAGCAGGTGACGGATGATATTCCACAGTGGCTGCGCAGCACCGTTGAGCTGATGCACGATAAAGGCCAGTTCAGCGAAAATGCGCTGGAAAATATGGTTTCACTGTCAGGGAAATCCCAGGAATATCTGACCCGTGCGACCCAGCGCTATTATCGTAAAACGCCGGTGCAAATTATTAATGAAATCCGCATTAACTTTGCCAAAAAACAGCTGGAAATTACCAACTATTCTGTCACGGATATTGCCTATGAGTCCGGGTACAGCAGTCCCAGCCTGTTTATTAAAACGTTTAAGAAATTGACCTCATTCACACCAAACAGTTACCGGAAGAACCTGACGGTAATTAATTAACGTTCGGCGGATTGCCCGCCACAAATATTGCTTTAATGGCTTGCCCAAATAGCGGGAAGAGTACGCTATACCTTGCAGGCGATTAACCTGATACGCTAAGGGAGATATTATGCAGAAGAAATTGAAAGTCGTAACCATTGGTGGCGGCAGCAGCTATACCCCGGAATTACTTGAAGGTTTCCTGAAACGGTATCACGAATTACCGGTCAGCGAATTATGGCTGGTTGACGTTGCGGAAGGGCAGGAAAAATTGGATATCATTTTTGACCTGTGTCAGCGCATGGTGGCGAAAGCCGGTGTGCCCTTAACCGTACACAAAACACTCGATCGCCGTCTGGCGCTGAAAGATGCGGATTTCGTTACTACCCAGCTGCGCGTGGGCCAGCTGAAAGCGCGCGAGCTGGACGAGCGTATTCCCCTGAGCCACGGTTATCTGGGGCAAGAGACCAATGGCGCGGGCGGCCTGTTTAAAGGTCTGCGTACCATCCCGGTCATTTTCGACATCGTCAAAGACGTGCAGGAGATCTGCCCGAACGCGTGGGTGATTAACTTCACCAATCCGGCCGGTATGGTGACCGAGGCGGTCTATCGGCATACGAATTTCAAACGCTTTATCGGTGTCTGTAACATTCCGATTGGCATGAAGATGTTTATCCGTGACGTGCTGGCGCTGACTGACAGCGACGATCTTTCCATCGATCTGTTCGGCCTGAACCACATGGTGTTCATCAAAGATGTCATCGTGAACGGCAAATCGCGCTTTGCCGAACTGCTCGACGGCGTGGCGTCGGGACGTCTGACCGCCGCATCCGTGAAAAATATCTTCGACCTGCCGTTCAGTGAAGGGCTGATCCGTTCCCTTAATCTGCTGCCGTGCTCCTACCTGCTCTACTACTTCAAGCAGAAAGAGATGCTGGCCATTGAAATGGGCGAGTACTATAAGGGCGGCGCACGGGCTCAGATCGTGCAGAAAGTTGAGAAGCAGCTGTTTGATTTGTATAAAGATCCGAACCTGAACGTCAAACCAAAAGAGCTGGAGCAGCGCGGAGGGGCTTACTACTCCGATGCGGCGTGTGAAGTGATCAACGCCATTTACAACGACAAGCAGGCCGAGCACTACGTCAATGTGCCGCACCATGGCCATATCGACAATATCCCGGCCGACTGGGCCGTGGAGATGACCTGCATCCTCGGCCGCGATGGCGCGAAACCGCATCCGCGTATTACCCACTTTGATGAGAAGGTGATGGGCCTCATTCACACCATCAAAGGGTTCGAGGTGGCGGCCAGCAACGCGGCGCTGAGCGGTGAGCTGAACGACGTGCTTCTGGCGCTGAACCTCAGCCCGCTGGTGCATTCCGACCGCGACGCAGAAGTGCTGGCGACAGAGATGATCCTGGCCCACGAAAAATGGCTGCCAAACTTTGCCGCCACGGTAGAGAAGCTCAAGTTCCAACACCGTTAAGAGGATGTGCGATGGAAAACCTGCTGATCGTCAATGCTGATGATTTTGGCCTGTCGAAAGGGCAGAACTACGGCATTGTTGAAGCCTGTCGTCGGGGGGTAGTCACCTCGACGACGGCGCTGGTGAATGGAGAAGCGATTGAGCATGCGGCGCAGCTGAGCCGCGAGGTGCCTGACCTGGGCGTGGGCATGCACTTTGTGCTGACCCTGGGCATGCCGCTTTCAGCGATGCCGGGCCTGACACGCGACGGACAGTTGGGGAAATGGATTTGGGAGATGGTGGAACAGGACGCGTTGCCGCTTGAAGAGATTGCCCGCGAGCTGGACTGTCAGTTCAACCGTTTTGTGGACCTCTTTGGTCGTGAACCGACGCATATCGACAGCCATCACCATGTGCATATGATCCCGGCGATTTTCCCTCTGGTTGCGGAATTTGCGCAGCGTAAAGGCGTCGCCATGCGCGTGGATCGCGACGTGCGCGGGCTGCCGGCGTACGCCGTGGCCACAACCGAGGGGTTCAGCAGCGCGTTCTACGGCGATGCGATCGACGAGGCGCTGTTCCTGAAGGTGCTGGACGATTCCGCTGCTCGGGGTGAACGGTCGCTGGAGGTGATGGCGCATCCCGCCTTTGTCGATAACACCGTGCGTAAGAGCGCCTACTGCTGGCCGCGCCTGGCGGAGCTGGATGTGTTGACGTCGCCATCGCTCAAGTACGCGATTGCTGAGCGCGGATATCGGTTGGGAACGTTCAGGGATCTGTGAGAAATTCACCCCCTCACCCTAACCCTCTCCCCAAAGGGGAGAGGGGACTGGTTGGTGCGGTCTGTAAGGCCAGCACCGGTCCGCATTTCTCCCTCTCCCTTTCAGGGAGAGGGCCGGGGTGAGGGTATTTTTTACGCCGGTATCTGGTCAATCTTACTGCTGCGCGACCACACGCGGTGCGCGGCGAGCAGATCAAACAGCTTCGTCATAAACGCATCGTCAACGTTATCGCCCTCCACAATGCCGTCCTCACCTTGCTCGGCCACCTTCAACGGCGCTTTAAACTGTCGCGCATCGCCGGAAAGGGCGATCGGTTTCAGGTGCTTATAGGCTTCGAGCAGATAATAGACGGCGTCACCGTTGGTCAGCAGGCTGGTTATATCCCCGCCCGGCACAATCACCGCGTCCACCGTCAGCGACGGTGCACCGGCAAAGGTTGCCGCCACCGGCAGCACGGAGCCGTCATCAGCGGTCACTTCACCCATGCGTGAATAAAGCAGTTTGGCGTGTACGCCTTTGGTTTTCAGCGCCTGCATGATCCCCAGCACGTCGCTGGCGCGGGTTTTGTCGTTCAGCAGGATCGCCACCACGCGGCCTTTGATCGACCCTCCCGGCACCGCGTACAGGCTCAGCGACGGATCTTTCTTGATGCCGTTAACCTCTTTCGGCGGCGCAAGATTGCGTTGCTCATCGGTCAGCGTGATACCCAGGTTATCCGCCACGCTCTGGGCAAGCTGAATATCAATATGCGCCAGCTGGTCGACTACGCGCTCGCGGATATACGTGCGCACCACTTTGCTCAGTTCGAAGCTGAAGCCGCCGATAATATGCTGCTGTTCAATCGGCGTCTGGCTGTTCCAGAACAGGCGAGGGTGGGCGTAATACTCGCCGAACGACGGGCTGCGCTCGCGAATTTTATTGCCATCGATCCGCTCCTGATACGATTCGAATCCACCACGTTTTGGGGCCGGAGGGGTTTCACGCGGCCAGTTATCGTTGATGGAGTTCGGCTCATAGTTGGCCGGGTTGGTATCAATATCCTGACGGTGCATCCCGTCGCGCTGGAAGTTGTGATACGGGCAGGTGGGGCGGTTGATCGGGATCTCGTGGAAGTTCGGCCCGCCAAGACGGCTGATCTGCGTATCGGTATACGAGAACAGGCGTCCCTGTAACAGCGGATCGTTGGTGAAGTCCAGCCCCGGCACGATATGCCCGGGATGGAAGGCGGCCTGTTCGTTTTCGGCAAAGAAGTTATCCGGATTGCGGTTGAGCACCATTTTACCCACCAGCTGAACCGGCACCAGCTCCTCCGGAATCAGTTTTGTCGGGTCCAGGAGATCGAAATCGAACTTAAATTCGTCCTCTTCCGGGATCAGCTGCAGGCCCAGTTCGTATTCCGGGAAGTCACCGGCTTCAATGGCCTCCCACAGCTCCCGACGATGGAAGTCCGGGTCGCGCCCGGTCAGCTTCTGCGCCTCATCCCACACCAGCGAGGCTTTACCCGCCACCGGTTTCCAGTGAAAACGGACAAACGTGGCTTTCCCCTCGGCGTTGATCATCCGGAAGGTGTGAATGCCAAACCCCTCCATGGTGCGGTAACTGCGGGGGATCCCGCGGTCTGACATCGCCCACATCACGTTGTGCAAGGTTTCAGGTTGCAGAGAAACATAGTCCCAGAAGGTGTCGTGCGCACTTTGTCCCTGCGGTATAGCCCAGTGGGGCTCCGGTTTTACCGCATGGACAAAGTCAGGAAATTTATGCGCATCCTGAATGAAAAACACCGGGGTGTTATTACCCACCAGATCGAAAATACCCTCTTCGGTATAAAACTTGGTGGCGAAGCCGCGGATATCACGCACTGTATCCGCCGAGCCCGCACCGCCCTGAACGGTGGAGAAACGCACAAACACCGGCGTTATCTTGTCCGGGGCGGAGAGGAAGTCCGCTTTGGTGATGGCTTTCAGGCTCTTGTAGGGCTGGAAGTAGCCGTGCGCAGCGGAGCCGCGCGCGTGGACGATGCGCTCCGGTATGCGTTCGTGGTCAAAGTGGGTAATTTTTTCCCGCAGGATAAAATCTTCCAGCAGGGTTGGCCCGCGCGACCCGGCGCGCAGAGAGTTCTGGTCGTCAGCGATGCGCACCCCCTGGTTGGTGGTCAGCGCATAGCCTTCTCCGCCTTTGCGATGAGGATCGAGGGATTTCAGCTTCTCATTGCCGGTGTCCGGTGATTTCAGACTGCCCGGCGCGGTAGGCTGCTCGCCTGGGGCGGACGGGCCAGGGGAAGGGCGATGAGAGCCATCTTCAGGGGCAAGGGAGTCCATCCCAGGTTGCGATTCTTCGGTGCCATGAATGGGTGATTGATGTGTTTTATCTTTGTTCGACATTGCACGCTTCTCCTTTATTCATTCCTAAAAAACCCTGTTAACTATAGAACAATGTAGGGAAAGGGCAGGTGAACTAAGAGTTTTCAGATACTGACTGCGTAAAAGGCACGCTCAACCACACGCAAGGCGCGACGCGTGGGGGCAGGATCGGCTATCATAGAATTTTCCTGCTTCAAGAATTTGTTTTAGTGAATCCGTCGCTTATGAAACCTCTTCGTCAACAAAACCGCCAGGTTATTAGCTATGTGCCCCGCGTTGAGCCCGCGCCGCCTGACCATGCCCTGAAAGTGGAGGGGTTTCGCGATGTCTGGCAACTGCGGGGTAAATACGTGGCCTTTGTGCTGATCGGCGAGCACTTCCGTCGGTCCCCCGTGTTTACGGTGCCGGAGTCCGCGCAGCGGTGGGCGATGCAGATACGCCAGGATGAAGAGGTTGAAGAATAACAGTCATAAAAAAACCGCCATCAGGCGGTTTTTTTATTTCTACAGTGATTAACGGTGCGCCAGCTCGGCGTCGTCTTCACTTTCCAGAATCGCTTTGTCAGTTTGCTTCAGCCACTGGCTGGTCAGCGTTCCGGCGGTCATCGAGCCGCTGACATTCAGCGCGGTACGACCCATGTCGATCAGCGGTTCAACGGAGATCAGCAGGGCGACCAGCGTAACCGGCAGACCCAGCGCAGGCAGAACAATCAGCGCGGCGAAAGTTGCGCCACCGCCAACGCCCGCAACGCCTGCGGAGCTCACGGTCACAATCCCGACCAGCGTGGCGATCCAGACCGGATCCAGCGGGTTAATCCCCACCGTTGGCGCGACCATCACCGCCAGCATTGCCGGGTAGAGGCCTGCACAACCGTTCTGACCAATGGTTGCACCAAACGAGGCCGAGAAGCTGGCGATAGACTCAGGCACACCCAGACGACGGGTCTGCGCTTCCACGTTCAGTGGAATAGACGCGGCGCTGGAACGGCTGGTGAAGGCAAAGGTCAACACGGGCCAGACTTTACGGAAGTATTTCAGCGGGCTGACGCCGTTTACACCCAGCAGGATACCGTGCACCACGAACATGATGCCCAGACCCAGGTAAGAGGCGACGACGAAACTTCCCAGCTTGATAATGTCCTGCAGGTTAGAGCCAGCGACCACTTTGGTCATCAGCGCCAGCACGCCATACGGGGTTAGCTGCATCACCAGACGTACCAGCTTCATCACCCAGCTTTGCAGGGTATCGATGGCGGTCAGCACGCGCTCGCCTTTTGGCGCGTCGTCTTTCAGCAGCTTCAGCGCCGCCACGCCCAGGAACGCGGCGAAAATCACCACGCTGATGATGGAGGTTGGGCTTGCACCGGTCAGGTCAGCAAACGGGTTCTTCGGAATGAAGGAAAGCACCATTTGCGGCACGGTCAGGTCAGCCACTTTACCTACGTAGTTGGTCTGAATCGCGGTCAGACGCGCCGTTTCAGCACTGCCCTGAACCAGACCTTCGGCCGTCAGGCCAAACAGGTTGGTCACCAGCACACCCACCAGCGCGGCAATCAGCGTGGTAAACAGCAGCGTACCGATGGTCAGGAAACTGATTTTGCCCAGTTGAGTGGCGTTATGCAGGCGCGCAACGGCGCTCAGAATAGAGGCGAACACCAGCGGCATAACGATCATCTGCAGCAGCTGAACATAGCCGTTACCGACAATGTTGAACCACTGAATAGAATCTTTCAGAACTGGATTATCGGAGCCATAAATCGCCTGTAATGCCAGACCAAATACGACACCCATGGCCAGACCGACCAGCACTTTCTTCGCCAGGCTCCACTGTTTGTGGCGCGTCTGCGCGAGAAGCAATAGCAATACAACGAACACAACGACGTTCGCGATGAGTGGAAAATTCATCCCCGTTCTCCTGATTTATTATCGGGCCGGTTTTTACCGATCCTGTTGGCGGAAGGTTAGCAGAAGTGTGATGTAGCGCTTATATCCAAATGGAATGGGTTATGACAAATGGGATGATTTTGTCGGTTTACTGTTCAATCTGGTGGTGAATAAAACGATTGAACTGAAATTGCAGCGAATTAATCATCTGGGACGACCAGCGGACTGCACTGTTTTCGGGCAATGTTTGCGGCATCCAGACGGCGTAAGCAAACAGCGCCATGCACAATGCGCGCTCAAGCTGGTTACCTTTCTGGGGAACAAGGATGGGAAAACGAAAACGCCAGCGGCAGGGCCACAGCAGCGGCACGCCCGCAGGCGTCAGCATATCGGCGAGAATATGGCTCAGATAACCCAGCACCATGCCCTGAATGGCATCCGCAGGCACTATCCAGCTTTCGGGCACTTTTAAATAGAACAGCGTCAGCAGGCCAAATACGGCCAGCAGACTGTGGGTAAATCCCCGGTGGCCGAACGCGCGGGCGATGGGTTTTGACACCCACTTCAGACGTTGCCCGAGGAAGGATTTCGGGTGGTCGATGTCGGGCAGCAGACAGGTTAATACGGCGGAAGGGACAATATGCCACCAGTCCCCCTGTGCCAGCACGGGGGTGAGTTCAGCATTTTTGGCAAATACTGCACACGCAATAGAAAAAAGCAGGTGGCCTTCCGCCGTCATGATAAAACCCACGAGACTGTCAATTCATACAGTATAGGGTTTTTATACAGTAGGCGGAAGAGGTGACGGTGTAACTGTTTGTCACAAACCGGTGGTAAGGGTTAACCGCCCAGCAGGTGTCGCGCCGTGAGCTCTGTCAGTGACGTGAGCTTCACATCGGCCAGGGCAAACCGGGGATCGTGACGGCCCTCTTCAGCGGGCACCACAATGGAACGCATCCGTGCGGCTTTGGACGCCACCATACCGTTAACGGAATCTTCCAGCGCCACACAGTTAAGGGGATCCAGGCCCAGTTTCGCGGCGCAGTCCAGATAGACCTGAGGATGCGGCTTGCTGTAAGGCAATTTTTCAGCGGACGCCAGGGCGTCGAAACTGTCGCGCAGCTCAAACATGGTGAGCACTTTTTCCAGCATGTGCAGCGGGGAGGCGGAGGCCAGGCCGACTTTCAGCCCCTGAGCTTTGCACAGCGCGACGGCGTCACGTACGCCGGGCAGCAGCGGCCTGTTCTCTTCCACCAGGGAAATCGCGCGGCTGATAATACGGGCGGTCACTTCATCACGGTCGGGGCCCACCCACGGCTGTTGGGCAAACCACAGGTCCACCACCATGTCGATGCGCAGACCCAGCGTATCAGGAAGTTCATTACGGCGGTTGATATCCACGCCCAGACTGGCCATGACGTCCAGTTCAGCGCGATCCCACAACGGCTCGGAATCGATCAGTAATCCATCCATGTCAAAAATTGCGGCAAGAATTTGGCGCGGTGTCGACATCACAACGTCTCCTTATTCAGGGTGTTCGACAGACGATACGTGCTAAGCACACTCTGCAATTTAGCATATTGCTTTTAAAGAGCGGGCGAAATTGATGACCAGCAGGTAGACTTAGGCACAAATAACGCGTCTTTATGAAGAGGAACTGATGACGTATCAACAAGCTGGACGCATTGCGGTCTTAAAACGGGTTGCTGGCTGGGTGATTTTTATTCCCGCCGTTATTTCTACGCTGATTTCTGTGCTCAAGTTCATGTACGATCACAGCGAAAAACAGCCGGGTATTAATGCGGTCATGCTTGATTTTGCGCATGTCATGATTGAGATGATGCGTTTTAACACGCCATTTTTGAATGTCTTCTGGTTCAACTCCCCCACGCCGGACTTTCATCAGCAGCTCAATATTGGGTTCTGGATTATCTATGCGCTGATCTTTATCGCCATGGCGTTGCAGGCCTCCGGCGCACGAATGAGCCGTCAGACGCGTTTTCTTCGTGAAGGGGTTGAAGATCAGATGATTCTCGAGCAGGCCAAAGGCCCGGAAGGGATGACCCGGGAACAGATTGAGTCCCGGATTGTGGTTCCGCGTCACTCCATTTTTCTGCAGATCTTCCCGCTCTATATCCTTCCTGCGATCGTCATTGTGGCGGGGTATTTCTTCTTTTCACTGCTTGGTTTTCTGTAAGCGATAAGGGTGGCGTTCAGGCCACCCGTTTTGTTGTCAGGCAGCAAGCATGCGTTCGAGCGCCCGCTGGGCGTTCACAAGGTGTTCGCCACCAAAGAGGATGGCGCGGTTCATCAGCGTATACAGCTGATACACCGGTTGACGATCGAGGAAACCGTGCGGCAGGGGGGAAACGGACTGGTACCCGTCGTATATTTGCGGCGGCTGCTCAGGATGCAGCGGCAGCATGGCCAGATCGCACTCTCTGTCACCCCAGTAACAGGCCGGGTCGTAGATATAGGGGCCGTTGGGCCCCAGCGCGCAGTTATCGGACCATAAATCACCGTGCAGCAGAGATGCCTGCGGCTGGTGGGAGGCCAGACGCTGCTGAACGTGTTCGACGATGGCATCAATATTGCCAAATTCCAGCCCTTTCTCAGCGGCCAGCTCAAGCTGCCAGCCAATGCGTTGCTCGGCAAAAAACGTCGACCAGCGGCGCTGCCAGGCGTTGGGCTGAGGGGTGGTGGAGAGATCGTTGTCGAAATCGAGACCAAACTGCGGCTGGTCGCTCCATTGATGGAGTCGCGCTAATTGCTGGCCGAGAATAAAGGCGTTATGGGCATCCAGCGGACGGGCAGGAAGATATTCCATCACCAGAAAGCTGTAGTCGCGGTCGCTACCCACGGCCAGGACCTGCGGAACTGTCACCGTTTTGCTGCGGGACAACAGCTCCAGCTGGTCAGCTTCGGCGGTAAATATAGGAAGAAGCTCACGCTCATCGCATTTTACGAAGAGATCGCGGCCTGCGTAGCGTAAATGCCACGCGGCGTGGATCTCACCGCCTGGCAGTTCGTTACGCAGTTCGATTTCACCTTCACCCAGTTGCTCACTTAAAAGATGACTGATAGCCTGCCACATGATGTCTCTCCCATGTTGTCTGCCAGATCATAAAGTTAGCGCATTATTGCGGTAAAAAAATACGAACTAACGCACACCTGAGCGGTTTAAATTCATGCAGGGCACTTATTGTTCTTTTTTCTGCCAGCTTTCCCAGGTATCGACGTCAATCTCGGTGGGTTTGTCGGTCACACTTTCCACCAGACTGGCGGCCAGCGCATGCACTTCTTCTTTAGTCAGCGCAGAGATGAGACCAAATGCCAGGGTGCCTAAATCGTGAATATTGCCCTCGTCATCCGTGAGCGTGAGGAGAAACTTAGCCCGGGTGAAGGCGTTGTTGAGCTCATTCAGCTCCGTCAGCGAGGCTTCATGAAGGTTGACGGTTACGACGTAGCGGGTGATGTCACCACTGCTCATAATTCACCTCATTGTTATCATGGAAGTTTTCTTAGCATAGTCGATAGTTTGCGTTTGGCGACTAAGAGATGACATTCCCCTCCATAACGATGAAGGGGAACGGGCGTTAATCCCGGGACAGGTAATCGACGATTTTTTGCGTATCGGCCAGTGAACACAGACGCGTGCCCTGGTTGATGGTTGCGGCGCTACCCGCCGCCACACCGTAACGCGCCATTTCCAGCAAAGACGCGCCCTGCGCCAGTTTCAGCGTCATCGCGCCAACCATGCTATCCCCGGCGCCAACCGTACTCTGGCTTTTCATGGGCGGTGGGACAACCTGAACGGCTGACGTTTCATCGACGGCCAGTGCCCCCTGAGGCCCCAGAGAGACCACGACGCGTCGTGCTTTGCCGCTGCGTACCAGTTCCTGTGCGGCGGTGCGAACATCATCCGGTTGCGTCAACTCTCGGTTGACCAGCGCGCTGAGCTCTTTCTGGTTCGGTTTGACCAGCTCCAGATTGCCCGGCACGAGTGCCGCCTGAAGGGCCTCGCCGCTGCTGTCGACAATGCAGCGGATGCCGCGCTGCTGCGCCGCCTGAATAAGCGCGGTTAATTTATCTGTACTCACTCCGGGGGGCAGGCTGCCGCTTATCACCAGCAGTGCACCGCTTTCTATGGTCAGTACTTTCTCTTCAAGCTGACGAAACTCGTCATCACTGAGCTTCGCGCCGGGCATCACAAAGCGATACTGCTCGCCGCTGGATTCCACATGCACGTGCAGGTTCTGCCGCGTCCAGTCTTTGGCCTCCACGGTCTCTACGGCGACCTGTTCATCTGCCAGCAAAGAGACCAGGTGTTCGCCAGTGGCGCCGCCGACGGGAAAAATTGCCGTGGCGTGGCCGCCAAGGTGCGTAATGGCGCGCGCCACGTTGATACCGCCGCCGCCGGGCTCAAAAACAGGGGCGCTACAGCGCAACTTACCTTCCGGGTAAATCTGCGGCGTCAGGGTTGCGGAATCAAGGGAAGGGGAGAGCGTCAGGGTGTAGATAGAAACCATCATTACCTCCTTTTAGCGTGGGTTCCTATTAGTCTGGCACCCTTTGTCTGGAACGCAATGTAAATAACAGTATGATTTTAAATATGAATACAGACGTAAAGTGAGGCGCGGGATATATAAAATAAAACGCTTTTTGGGATCGTTCTTATTCAAAAAATGAAATAAGAAAACATTGCTATGTTATTTGCGGCTTTTTATAATTTGTTACCTTTCTCTGGACGCCTTGTCATTGATCCTTAAGAAAGATTCCGGGACCGTGTGGTCTCTTTTTTTGTTGTACGGACTCCTTAATAAAATGAAGCTTTTAAAGACAGTTCCCGCTGCACTGATGCTGGCGGGTGGCGTGTTTGCAGCTATGAACGCAGCCGCCGATGATACCGTTTTTACTGTCATGGACGATCCCACCACCGCGAAAAAACCTTTTGAAGGTAACCTGAACGCTGGGTATCTGGCACAATCCGGTAACACCAAAAGCTCCTCTCTGACAGCGGACAGTACGCTCACCTGGTACGGTAACACGACCGCCTGGTCGCTGTGGGGAAATGCCAGCAACACGTCCGCGAATGACGAACGCTCTTCCGAGAAATATGCGGTAGGCGGACGTAGCCGTTACAACATGACCGACTATGACTACCTGTTTGGTCAGGCAAGCTGGTTAACCGACCGCTACAACGGTTATCGCCAGCGCGATGTGTTTACCGCCGGTTATGGTCGCCAGTTCCTGAACGGCCCGGTACACAGCTTCCGTTTTGAATTCGGTCCAGGTGTGCGCTATGACGAGTACACCGATGGCGATACCAAAACCCAACCGCTCGGTTACGCGTCCGGGACCTATGCCTGGCAGATGACTGACAACACCAAATTCACGCAGGGTGTTTCTGTATTTGGTGCCGACGATACGACGCTGAACTCTGAGACGGCGCTGAACGTGGCCATCAACGAACACTTTGGGCTGAAAGTGGCCTACAACGTCACCTGGAACTCGTCACCGCCAGAAACGGCACCGGATCATACCGACCGCAGAACCACGGTTTCACTGGGTTATAAAATGTAATTATGGCGGGCCGATGAAAATGTCGGCCCGTTTCTCATCTCAGGCCAGTTGGCTTTCCTTTTGTTGACGTTTAGCCCCAAATCATCGCCGCCCAGCGAAGTAGCAGCATTGCGGCGCAGATGGCAATCAGCACCAGCACCATTTTCCAGTGTTTTACGGCAAATCGTTTTGTTGGCATAACCTGATCCTTGTTTGTTAACACCCACAGTCTATCAAACAGGGCTGATACATGCCCCTTCACAGGATCGATCAGGTTATGCCAGCGTAGGGTTGGGCTTAGAACCAGTGGAATCGTTCGGCGAGAATCAACAATAAACCTGTCGCTGAAAGGATGTTCAATATCACAACCGTTCTACTGGATACGTTCATGGTATGCACCTTTGGGTTTAAAGATCTGTTCAAGAGTAGCCCAGCATTTCAGGAATGCGAGCACCGGGAACTGGCCACCTGCAAATTCATGCAAAAGTGCCAGCGCATCAATCTGCCAGCAGAGGATGCATACGCCCTGTGATTAGTGTTACCATTACGAAGCCTGCCGTAAATCCGAATTATTCTGATTCTGGCAGGTGAATGATGACGAACCAATTTGACGATTGTTGGTCAGATGGTCTCGTAATCTATTGTCAAATCACGATTATTTTCTTTGTATATGCTCTTATGTGTGGGGCATCACTGCAAATAAGGATATAAAATGCCTGTAATTACTCTTCCTGATGGCAGCCAACGCCATTTCGATCACGCTGTAAGCCCAATGGATGTTGCCCTGGATATCGGTCCGGGTCTCGCGAAAGCGACTATCGCTGGCCGTGTTAACGGTGAACTGGTGGACGCCTCCGATCTCATCGAAAACGATGCGACACTTGCCATCATCACCGCGAAAGACGAAGAAGGTCTGGAGATCATTCGTCACTCCTGCGCGCATCTGTTAGGTCATGCCATCAAACAGCTGTGGCCCAACACCAAAATGGCGATCGGTCCGGTGATCGACAACGGTTTCTACTACGACGTTGACCTTGACCACACCCTGACTCAGGAAGATATCGACGCGCTCGAAAAACGTATGCACGAGCTCGCCGAAACCAACTATGACGTCATCAAGAAGAAAGTCAGCTGGCACGAAGCGCGTGAAACCTTCGTGAAGCGCGGCGAGAGCTATAAAGTCTCTATTCTTGACGAAAATATCTCCCATGATGACAAGCCGGGCTTGTACCATCACGAAGAATACGTCGACATGTGCCGTGGACCGCACGTGCCGAACATGCGCTTCTGCCATCACTTCAAACTGATGAAGATCGCAGGCGCTTACTGGCGTGGCGACAGCAACAACAAGATGTTGCAGCGTATTTATGGTACCGCGTGGGCCGACAAAAAAGCCCTGAACGCGTACCTGCTGCGCCTGGAAGAGGCCGCGAAGCGTGACCACCGTAAAATCGGTAAGCAGCTTGACCTGTACCACATGCAGGAAGAAGCGCCGGGTATGGTGTTCTGGCATAACGATGGCTGGACCATTTTCCGTGAACTGGAAACCTTCGTACGCTCCAAGCTGAAAGAGTATCAGTATCAGGAAGTGAAAGGTCCGTTCATGATGGACCGTGTGCTGTGGGAAAAAACCGGCCACTGGGACAACTACAAAGATGCGATGTTCACCACCTCGTCTGAGAACCGTGAATACTGCATTAAGCCAATGAACTGCCCGGGCCACGTTCAGATCTTCAACCAGGGTCTGAAATCCTACCGCGACCTGCCGCTGCGTATGGCGGAGTTCGGTAGCTGCCACCGTAACGAACCATCAGGTGCTCTGCACGGTCTGATGCGCGTGCGTGGCTTTACTCAGGATGATGCGCATATCTTCTGTACTGAAGACCAGGTCCGTGATGAAGTTAACGCCTGTATTCGTATGGTCTACGATATGTACAGCACCTTTGGCTTCGAGAAGATCGTGGTCAAACTCTCAACGCGCCCGGAAAAACGTATCGGTAGCGATGAGACCTGGGATCGCGCAGAAGCGGATCTCGCCGTGGCACTGGAAGAGAACGGGATTCCGTTTGAATATCAGCTGGGCGAGGGCGCATTCTACGGTCCGAAAATTGAATTTACCCTGTATGACTGCCTCGATCGCGCATGGCAGTGCGGAACGGTACAGCTGGACTTCTCCCTGCCGCAGCGTTTAAGCGCCTCTTATGTTGGCGAAGACAACGAGCGTCAGGTACCGGTTATGATTCACCGTGCAATTCTCGGTTCTCTGGAGCGCTTCATCGGCATCCTGACCGAAGAGTTTGCTGGTTTCTTCCCAACCTGGCTTGCGCCGGTGCAGGTCGTGGTGATGAACATTACCGATTCTCAGGCGGATTACGTTAAAGAATTGACGCAGAAACTACAAAATGCGGGCATTCGCGTAAAAGCAGACTTGAGAAATGAGAAGATTGGCTTTAAAATCCGCGAGCACACTTTACGTCGTGTCCCGTATATGTTGGTCTGTGGTGATAAAGAGGTGGAAGCAGGCAAAGTTGCCGTTCGCACCCGCCGTGGTAAAGACCTGGGCAGCCTGGACGTAAGTGAAGTGATTGAGAAGCTGCAACAAGAGATTCGCAGCCGCAGTCTTCAACAACTGGAGGAATAAGGTATTAAAGGCGGAAAACGAGTTCAAACGGCACGTCCGAATCGTATCAATGGCGAGATTCGCGCCCAGGAAGTTCGCTTAACAGGTCTGGAAGGCGAGCAGCTGGGGATTGTGAGTCTGAGAGAAGCAATCGAAAAGGCTGAAGAAGCTGGAGTAGATTTAGTTGAAATCAGCCCTAACGCCGAACCGCCAGTTTGTCGTATCATGGACTACGGCAAGTTCCTTTATGAAAAGAGTAAGTCTTCTAAGGAACAGAAGAAAAAGCAAAAAGTTATCCAGGTTAAGGAAATCAAATTCCGTCCTGGTACCGACGATGGCGATTATCAGGTAAAACTCCGCAGCCTGATTCGCTTTCTGGAAGATGGCGATAAGGCCAAGATCACACTGCGTTTCCGCGGTCGTGAGATGGCCCACCAACAGATCGGTATGGAAGTGCTTAACCGCGTCCGTGACGATCTGAGTGAACTGGCAGTAGTCGAATCCTTCCCTACGAAGATCGAAGGCCGCCAGATGATCATGGTGCTCGCTCCTAAGAAGAAACAGTAGGCCTTCAAGTAGCATTTCCTGTGGAGCCTTTGTGCTTCACAGGTTTTGTTCGCCTGGGTTTCGTTTATTTAACAATGCGAAGTGGAAGTTATTAAAATGCCAAAAATTAAGACCGTACGCGGTGCTGCTAAGCGCTTCAAAAAAACCGGTAAAGGTGGTTTTAAGCACAAGCACGCTAACCTGCGTCACATTCTGACTAAGAAAGCTACCAAGCGTAAACGTCACCTGCGTCCAAAAGCCATGGTTTCTAAAGGCGATCTGGGCCTGGTTATCGCGTGCCTGCCGTACGCATAAGTCGTTTCGTTTAACTTTTTTAACTTAGAATAGATACAGGAGAGCACACATGGCTCGCGTAAAACGTGGTGTAATTGCACGTGCACGTCACAAGAAAATTTTGAAACAAGCTAAAGGCTACTACGGTGCGCGTTCACGCGTATACCGCGTTGCCTTCCAGGCTGTTATCAAAGCAGGTCAGTACGCTTACCGTGACCGTCGTCAGCGTAAGCGTCAGTTCCGTCAACTGTGGATTGCGCGTATCAACGCAGCAGCACGTCAGAACGGTATTTCTTACAGCAAATTCATCAACGGCCTGAAAAAAGCCTCTGTTGAAATCGACCGTAAGATCCTGGCTGACATCGCAGTATTCGACAAAGTAGCGTTCACCGCTCTGGTCGAAAAAGCGAAAGCAGCACTGGCATAAGCCAGTTGAGAGAGGGGGCCTGGCTCCCTCTTTTCGTTTCAACAGCATCAAAACGTTGACAATTTTTGGGCTACCCTTTTCAATAAGGCGTTAGGTTCCTTACCACACAAGGTAACGCAAGCATGAATGCTGCTATTTTCCGCTTCTTCTTTTACTTTAGCACCTGACATCAGGAGGCTAGCGCGTGAGAGACGAAACGGAAAACAGCGCCAGAAAGCCTCCTGATGGAGGCTTTTTTTGTATCTGCCGCTGGTAAATATCGCTACATAACGAGGAAAATCATGTCACATCTCGC
This sequence comes from Enterobacter sp. HSTU-ASh6, assembly GCF_026319105.1. NCBI lineage: Bacteria > Pseudomonadati > Pseudomonadota > Gammaproteobacteria > Enterobacterales > Enterobacteriaceae > Enterobacter > Enterobacter sp. HSTU-ASh6. The sequence continues at coordinate 47,223 of NZ_WSPD01000017.1, forward strand.
AGAGCTGGTTGCCAGTGCAACAGCCGCCATTAATCAGGCCTCAGATGTTGCCGCGTTAGACAATGTCCGCGTCGAATATCTTGGTAAAAAAGGGCACCTGACCCTTCAGATGACAACCCTGCGTGAACTGCCGGCAGAAGAACGCCCGGCAGCAGGTGCGGTAATTAACGAAGCCAAAGAGCAGGTACAGCAGGCTCTGAACGCGCGTAAGGCTGAGCTGGAAAGCGCGGTGCTGAATGCGCGTCTGGCCGCAGAGACGATCGACGTTTCTCTGCCGGGTCGCCGAATTGAAAACGGTGGTCTGCATCCGGTTACCCGCACTATCGATCGTATTGAAAGTTTCTTCGGTGAGCTCGGCTTTACCGTGGCGACTGGCCCGGAAATTGAAGATGATTACCATAACTTCGATGCCCTGAACATTCCTGGCCATCATCCGGCACGTGCTGACCACGACACTTTCTGGTTCGACGCGACCCGTCTTCTGCGTACCCAGACCTCCGGCGTTCAGATCCGTACCATGAAGGAGCAGGAACCGCCAATCCGCATTATCGCGCCGGGCCGCGTCTATCGTAACGACTACGATCAGACTCACACCCCAATGTTCCACCAGATGGAAGGCCTGATTGTTGATAAAAACATCAGCTTCACCAACCTAAAGGGCACGCTGCATGATTTCCTCAACAACTTCTTTGAGGAAGATCTGCAGGTTCGTTTCCGTCCATCCTATTTCCCGTTCACTGAACCGTCTGCGGAAGTGGACGTGATGGGTAAAAACGGTAAATGGCTGGAAGTGCTGGGCTGCGGTATGGTGCATCCAAACGTGCTGCGCAACGTGGGCATCGATCCGGAAGTTTACTCTGGCTTTGCGTTCGGTATGGGCATGGAACGTCTGACCATGCTGCGCTACGGCGTGACCGATTTACGTGCATTCTTCGAAAACGATCTGCGTTTCCTCAAACAGTTTAAATAAGGGCAGGACAGAACAATGAAATTCAGTGAACTGTGGTTACGCGAATGGGTGAACACCACGCTGGACAGCGACGCGCTTTCTAACCAGATCACCATGGCGGGTCTGGAAGTGGACGGCGTTGAGCCGGTTTCGGGCGCGTTCAATGGCGTGGTCGTGGGTGAAGTGGTGGAGTGCGGTCAGCACCCTAACGCGGACAAACTGCGCGTAACAAAAGTCAACGTGGGCGGTGACCGTCTGCTGGATATCGTCTGCGGTGCACCAAACTGCCGTCAGGGGCTGAAAGTGGCCGTGGCGACCGTCGGTGCTGTGCTGCCGGGTGATTTCAAAATCAAAGCTGCCAAACTGCGCGGTGAACCGTCAGAAGGTATGCTGTGCTCGTTCTCTGAGCTGGGGATTTCCGACGATCACAACGGCATCATCGAGCTGCCGCTGGATGCGCCGATCGGTACCGATATCCGCGAATACCTGAAGCTTGATGACAACACCATCGAAATCAGCGTCACGCCAAACCGTGCTGATTGCTTAGGGATTATCGGCGTGGCGCGCGACGTTGCCGTGCTGAACCAGACCGAACTGAACGCGCCGGAGATCGTCCCGGTTGAAGCGACCATCAGTGACGTTCTGCCTATTCAGGTTGATGCCGCGGATGCCTGCCCACGCTACCTCGGTCGTGTGGTGAAAGGCATCAATGTTAAAGCGCCAACCCCGCTGTGGATGAAAGAGAAACTGCGTCGCTGCGGTATTCGTTCTATCGATGCGGTGGTTGACGTGACCAACTACGTACTGCTGGAGCTGGGTCAGCCGATGCACGCGTTCGATAAAGATCGTATCGAAGGCGGTATTGTGGTGCGCATGGCGAAAGAGGGTGAAACCCTGGTTCTGCTCGATGGCAGCGAAGCGAAACTGAACGCCGACACGCTGGTGATTGCTGACCACAGCAAAGCGCTGGCGATGGGCGGTATCTTCGGTGGCGAACACTCTGGCGTGAACGATGAGACGCAAAACGTGCTGCTGGAATGTGCATTCTTCAGCCCGCTCTCTATCACCGGTCGCGCACGCCGTCACGGCCTGCACACCGATGCCTCTCACCGTTACGAGCGCGGTGTTGACCCGGCGCTGCAGTACAAAGCGATGGAACGTGCCACCCGTCTGCTGATCGACATCTGCGGCGGTGAAGCGGGCCCGGTGATTGATGTCACCCACGAAGCCACGCTGCCGAAGCGCGCGACCATCACCCTGCGTCGCAGCAAGCTGGATCGCCTGATCGGTCACCACGTACCCGATGCGCAGGTGACCGATATCCTGAAGCGTCTGGGCTGTGAAGTGACCGAAGGCCAGGACCAGTGGCAAGCCGTTGCGCCATCCTGGCGTTTCGACATGGAAATTGAAGAAGATCTGGTGGAAGAAGTGGCCCGCGTGTACGGCTACAACAACATCCCTGACGAGCCGGTGCAGGCGGGTCTGGTGATGGGGACCCACCGTGAAGCCGACCTGTCCCTGAAGCGTGTGAAAACCATGCTTAACGACAAAGGCTACCAGGAAGTGATCACCTACAGCTTTGTTGATCCAAAACTGCAGCAGCTGATCCACCCAGGTCAGGAAGCCCTGATCCTGCCAAGCCCGATCTCCAGCGAAATGTCGGCTATGCGTCTGTCTCTGTGGACCGGCCTGCTGGGCACTGTCGTTTATAACCAGAATCGCCAGCAAAACCGCGTGCGAATTTTCGAAAGCGGTTTGCGCTTTGTGCCGGATAATCAGGCAAATTTAGGCATCCGTCAGGATCTTATGCTGGCTGGTGCGATTAGCGGTAACCGCTATGAAGAGCACTGGGACCTGGCAAAAGGCACGGTTGATTTCTACGATATGAAGGGCGATCTGGAAGCGATTCTCGATCTGACCGGTAAATTATCTGAAATTGAATTCCGCGCAGAAGCCATTCCGGCCCTGCATCCGGGTCAGAGTGCAGCCATCTATTTAGCCGGCAAACGTGTTGGTTTTATTGGCGTTGTTCACCCTGAGCTGGAACGTAAACTGGACCTGAACGGCCGTACCATCGTGTTTGAGCTGGAGTGGAACCTGGTGGCAGACCGCGTGATCCCTCAGGCTCAGGACGTCTCCCGCTTCCCGGCAAACCGCCGTGATATCGCGGTTGTGGTCGCCGAAAATGTGCCTGCAGCAGATATTTTGGCCGAATGTAAGAAAGTTGGCGTAAATCAGGTAGTTGGCGTAAACTTATTTGACGTGTACCGCGGCAAGGGCGTAGCAGAAGGTTTCAAGAGCCTCGCTATCAGCCTTATCCTTCAGGATACCAGCCGTACACTCGAAGAAGAGGAGATTGCCGCTACCGTCGCCAAATGTGTAGAGGCATTAAAAGAGCGATTCCAGGCATCATTGAGGGATTGAACCTATGGCGCTTACAAAAGCTGAAATGTCAGAATATCTGTTTGATAAGCTTGGGCTTAGCAAACGGGATGCCAAAGAGCTGGTAGAGCTGTTTTTCGAAGAGATCCGTCGTGCTCTGGAAAATGGTGAGCAGGTAAAACTCTCCGGCTTTGGCAATTTTGATTTGCGAGACAAAAACCAACGTCCGGGTCGTAACCCGAAGACGGGGGAAGATATTCCCATTACAGCCCGCCGCGTGGTGACCTTCAGACCCGGCCAGAAGTTAAAAAGCCGTGTCGAAAACGCAACGCCCAAAGCAGAGTAATATGAACTAACTAAAAAGGCCGCCCATGCGGCCTTTTTTCTTTGCGCTCCCAGGCAAACCCGCCGTAAAATCAATGATATCTCTCGCAAATAAAACCGAATACATGCTTGATTACGCCCATCGCCAGCACCGTTCCGATCAACGTCGCCTGCTTTTACTGGTGCTGCTGCTCATTGTCGCCGCAGGGATTAGCCTCTGCGCCGGTGACAGGTGGATAGGGCCTGAGAGCTGGTGGGGGCCAGACGGGCAACTCTTTGTCTGGCAAATTCGTCTGCCGCGCACCGTCGCGGTGATGCTGGTGGGGGCCGCGCTGGCGCTGGGCGGCACCATTATGCAGGCGTTATTTGATAACCCGCTGGCGGAACCGGGGCTGCTCGGCGTCTCGAACGGGGCTGGCGTGGGGCTGATTGCCGCAGTGATGCTGGGTGGGGGAGAACTCTCCGGGTGGAGTATTAGCCTGAGCGCCATTCTCGGCGCATTACTGATCACGGTCATCCTGCTTCGCTTCGCCAGGCGGCACTTATCAATCAGCCGTCTGCTGCTTGCCGGCGTGGCGCTCGGGATCATCTGCAGCGCGCTGATGACCTGGGCCGTCTACTTCTCAACCTCCTTTGACCTGCGACAGCTCATGTACTGGATGATGGGCGGCTTTGGCGGCGTTGACTGGCACCAGGGCTGGCTTATGGCGCTGCTGGTCCCGGTTATTGTGTGGGTTGCCCTGCAGGCGCAGCCGCTGAATATGCTCGCGCTGGGTGAAACCTCTGCCCGCCAGCTCGGTATGCCGATTGGGTTCTGGCGTAATGTGCTGGTCATTGCCATTGGCTGGCTGGTCGGCGTCAGCGTCGCCCTTGCGGGGGCAATTGGTTTTATTGGGCTGGTGATCCCGCACATGCTGCGCCTGTGTGGCCTCACTGACCATCGCACCTTGCTTCCGGCCTCGGCTGTTGCCGGGGCCGTCACGCTGCTGGTGGCCGATATCATCGCCCGGCTTGCCCTGACAGCCGCAGAGTTGCCCATTGGTGTGGTGACCGCCACGCTGGGCGCGCCGGTCTTTATCTGGCTACTATTAAAAGCTGGACGTTAAATCACGATAGCCGTAAGACAACCTGAGGGAATGCTATGCAGTCAGATATCCTGAATACTGAAGTGACCACCATTGATGGCGATAACACCACGCTGGAAGGCTACAAAGGCAACGTGTTGCTTATCGTCAACGTGGCATCCAAATGTGGCCTGACGCCGCAGTACGAACAGCTGGAGAACATTCAGAAGGCCTGGGAGAAGGACGGTTTCACCGTGCTGGGGTTCCCGTGCAACCAGTTCCTGGGCCAGGAGCCGGGCAGCGAAGAGGAGATCAAGACGTTTTGTAGCACCACCTATGGCGTCACGTTCCCGCTGTTCAGCAAAATTGATGTTAACGGTGAGCATCGTCATCCGCTGTACGCGAAGCTGATCGCTGCCGCACCGAAAGCCGTTGCGCCGGAAGGAAGCGGTTTTTATGAACGTATGGCCAGCAAAGGTCGCGCGCCGCTCTACCCGGATGACATTCTGTGGAACTTCGAAAAATTCCTGATTGATCGTGATGGCCAGGTGGTGCAACGTTTTTCACCGGATATGACGCCTGAGGATCCGATTGTGATGGAATCTATCAAGCTGGCGCTGGCGAAATAATGTCACTGCTGATGCAGCTCACGGACGTTGCCGAAAAGGGACGTCTGGCGCCGATAACCGGTGCCGTCAATGCGGGTGAAATTCTGCATCTTGTCGGGCCGAACGGCGCGGGGAAGAGCACGTTGCTGGCGCGGATGGCAGGCCTAGTCGGTGGTGAAGGGCAGGTAACGCTGCTGGGGCATCCCCTTACCGACTGGACGCCAGTCTCGCTGGCGCACCGGCGCAGTTACCTTGTGCAGCAGCAGACACCGCCCTTTGCGATGCCTGTCTGGCACTACCTGACGCTGCATTTGCATGATAAACACCATACGGCGCTGCTGACGGACGTGGCTGCCGCCCTGGGGCTGGAAGATAAACTGGCTCGTCATGCCAGCCAGCTTTCGGGCGGAGAGTGGCAGCGGGTGCGTCTGGCGGCCGCAATCGTGCAGATCCACCCGGCCGGTAATCCTCACGGGCGGCTGCTGCTGCTTGATGAACCGATGAGCGGTCTGGATGTGGCGCAGCAGGCGGCACTGGATACGCTGCTAAGCACCCTGAGCCGAAAAGGCATCGCCGTGGTAATGAGCAGTCATGACCTCAACCATACCCTGCGTCATGCCCACCGGGTATGGTTGCTGTCGAAGGGAAACCTGATCGCCAGCGGTACGCGGGATCAGGTTCTCACGCCACCTCATCTTGCCCGCGCGTACAATATGGCGTTCCGCAGGCTGGATATAGAGGGACATAAGATGCTGATTTCTACCGGGCAGGAGTAACCGTTTCTTGCCTGTTCACACACTTGCACGCTAAATTACGAAAAGAACAAAAAAAGCAGAGGATTCGTCTGAAATGCGATTCTGGTTTCTCCTGATGGCTGCACTCTTTCTTGCGGGATGCAGTAGCCATCGTGCTCCGCCGCCTAACCCACGGCTTTCAGATTCGATCACCGTCATTGCCAGCCTTAACGATCAGCTGAGTAACTGGCGCGGCACGCCTTATCGCTACGGCGGCATGAGCCGTGGCGGGGTGGATTGTTCCGGCTTTGTGCTGATGACGTTTCGCGATAAGTTTGATTTACAGCTGCCGCGCGAAACGCGTAAACAGGCTGAAATCGGTACGGAAATTGATAAAGACGATCTTCTGCCGGGGGATCTGGTTTTCTTCAAAACCGGGTCGGGTGAAAGCGGTCTCCATGTGGGGATATATGATACAGACAATCAGTTTATTCACGCGTCGACCAGTCGCGGGGTGATGCGTTCTTCTCTGGATAATGTTTACTGGCGTAAAAGTTTTTGGCAGGCTCGACGTATTTAGTCGCCGCTGGACGCCTCTTATGACGGCAGGGTAACTAATAAATCATGCCGTTTTTTCTCAAATAAGATGATTAAAGTTAAATTTACCTAAAATTAGCTTAGCCCGCATGTGTCTGTTTTATCTAAAACTGGCTATTATTCTACAACCAGGATAAGATTATTTTAGATTCAGGGATAAATCTGAAAATTAATACGGAACTAATGAAATTAATCTTATTAAAATCAAGACAGTGGAATTGTGTCAGCAATTGCTCCAGGATGTCCTCTCTCATCTTTAATGCGGGGCGAGTGCAATGATTATTACGCTAGATAATGCTTACCAGTCTGAACTGTTGCTTCAGCCTGCCCGTAATAGCGCAGGTGAGCTTAAAGGTTTAGACATTGTGGTTAACTTTACTGGCGTCGGCAGCGAAGTGAGGATCCCTACTGAACTCGTTATCCCGCGGCTTTCCGAGGCGGAAGAGTTAGCGCTGTTTAACGAAAAACTGCAATTGCTTGATACCTGTAAACTGTTTTTTATTCAGCATCAGTTAATTGCATGGATCAATATTACACCTGTAATTGTTGAGTTTTTATTAAGTAATGGAAACGCTGTTTCAATTCTTGAGCGCTATCCGTTTCTTGAGTTTACTGTTAATGAGAATTATCCAGGTTTAAATAACGGAAAGGACGATCTGCAGCTGGCAAGAATGGCGATCCATTTCCCGCTGGTCCTGGCAAACTTTGGCGCAGGCGCAGCATCGCTCAAAGCGGTCTATGATGGATTATTCAAACGGGTTATTCTCGATAAAGGATTCATTCAGCAGCGTGCTCAGGAACTCTCCTTTGAGCCCTTTATGCGCGCTATCCTCTGGCAAATCACGCCGCACTGCCAGTCGGTGATCGTCTCGGGCATTGACGATCACGCCCTGTTGCAGCGCGTCCTGTCCTTCAATTTTGGTGCCATGCAGGGGGCGCTGTGGCCTGCCGTCTCTGCTGAACACGTCACCACGCTGGTTCAGCAGCGATAACCCTTGCTTTCGCCCGTGTTTAAGACCGGGTAAACCCTCTACACTAAAAGCAGGAGGACTTATGACCCTGTCTTTTACTGCTCACTGGCATGACGAGTTGCCTGGTTTTTACACCGCACTCAAACCTACACCGCTACAAAATTCCCGTCTCATCTGGCATAACGATCGGCTGGCAGACGAGCTGGCTATTCCACCAGCGCTGTTTCAGCGTTCAGACGGCGCTGGCGTCTGGGGCGGCGAAACGCTACTCCCCGGGATGCAACCCCTCGCTCAGGTCTACAGCGGGCATCAGTTTGGCGTCTGGGCGGGTCAACTGGGCGACGGCAGGGGGATCCTGCTCGGCGAACAACAGCTTCCCAACGGGGAGACGGTTGACTGGCACCTGAAAGGCGCAGGGCTGACTCCCTATTCACGCATGGGCGACGGGCGCGCGGTACTGCGTTCAACGATTCGTGAATGCCTGGCATCTGAAGCGATGCATGCGCTGGGTATTCCCACGACCCGTGCGCTGTCGATTGTCACCAGCGATACGCCGGTCGCGCGCGAAACGATGGAAAAAGGGGCCATGCTGATGCGCATTGCGCAAAGCCATCTGCGCTTCGGTCATTTTGAGCACTTTTACTATCGCCGCGAGCCGGACAAGGTTCGCCAGCTTGCGGATTTTGCCATCCGTCACCACTGGCCGCATTTGCAGGACGAGGCGGATAAATACGTTCTGTGGTTCAGGGATGTGGTGGCCCGCACGGCCACGATGATCGCACGCTGGCAAACGGTGGGCTTTGCCCATGGCGTTATGAATACGGACAACATGTCGATCCTCGGGCTGACCTTCGATTACGGTCCGTTTGGTTTCCTCGATGATTATCAGCCGGGGTATATCTGCAACCACTCCGACTACCAGGGGCGCTACAGCTTTGACAATCAACCGGCGGTGGGACTGTGGAATCTGCAGCGTCTTGCGCAATCCCTGTCACCGTTTATCGACGTCGATGCCCTCAATGATGCGCTCGATGGCTATCAGGAGACGTTGCTACGCGACTACGGCACGCTGATGCGCAACAAGCTGGGGCTGATGACCCAGGAGAAAGGCGATAACGATATCCTGAATGGCCTGTTTACGCTCATGGCGCGTGAGGGCAGCGATTATACCCGTACCTTCCGCATGCTGGGCCAGACGGAGCAGCACAGTCCTGCCTCGCCGCTGCGCGATGAATTTATCGACCGACAGGCGTTTGACGACTGGTTTACTCAGTACCGCACGCGGCTACAGCTGGAGCAGGTAGATGATGCTACACGCCAGACGCAGATGAACGCGGTGAACCCGGCGATGGTGTTGCGCAACTGGCTGGCGCAGCGGGCGATTGAGCAGGCAGAGCAGAGTGAATACGCTGAGTTACACCGTCTGCATGTGGCGTTGCGCACGCCGTTTGCCGACCGGGATGATGATTACGTCAGCCGCCCGCCTGACTGGGGCAAGCGGCTGGAGGTCAGCTGCTCTAGCTAGTCTTTTGCCGGGGGGCGCTACGCTACCCGGCCAGGACATCACTGAGCGACCCAACCGCCATCCATATTCCACGCTGCGCCACGAACGTTGACGGCGCTGTCGCTACATAAAAACAGCGTCAACTCGCCCAGCTGTTCCGGGGTAACAAACTCCCCGGAAGGCTGTTTCTCGCTCAGAAGCTGGTCCTGGGCCAGATCCGGCGCGACGCCCTGTGCAATACGTTTGTCGATCTGCTGTTGCACCAGCGGGGTCAGTACCCAACCGGGGCAGAGCGCATTTGCGGTAATACCGGTGCGGGCGGTTTCCAGCGCCAGCGACTTCGTAAAACCCACCACCCCGTGCTTGGCAGCAACGTAGGCTGACTTCTCTTTTGAGGCCACCAGGCCGTGAACGGAGGCGATATTAATGATGCGCCCCCAGTTTTTCTCCCGCATGGCAGGCAGCGCCAGCCGGCTGGTGTGGAACACAGCGGAAAGATTAATGGCGATAATGTCATTCCATTTTTCAACCGGAAACGCCTCAACCGGAGCCACATGCTGTATCCCGGCGTTATTGACCAGAATATCCACCCCGCCAAACTGCGTTTCGGCGTAGCGCATCATGGCTTCAATCTGCAGGACATCACGCAGGTCCGCATCGTGATAGCCCGGTTTTTTGCCCCGTTGCGCGATCTCTGCGCGCGCCGCTTCGCTGTCACCGAAACCGTTAAGAATTAATTGTGCCCCGGCTTTCGCCAGTACTCGGGCGATCCCCAGGCCAATGCCGCTGGTTGAGCCGGTCACCAGGGCGGTTTTACCGTTCAGATTCATCTTTTTCTCCTTACACAATGCCGGTCAGATAGAACACGGCAATGACAAAAAGCACTGCCAGACTTTTAATGATAGTGATAGCGAAAATGCCGCCGTAGGCCTGACGATGGCTCAGACCGGTGATCGCCAGCAAGGTGATCACCGCGCCGTTATGGGGAAGGGTATCCATCCCGCCGCTGGCCATGGAGGCCACGCGATGCAGTACCTCAAGGGGGATATTGGCCGCGTGGGCGGCGGCAACAAACGTGTCGGCCATGGCCGCGAGGGCAATGCTCATCCCGCCGGACGCCGAACCGGTGATCCCTGCGAGAACGGTCACGCTGATGGCCTCATTGAGTAACGGATTTGGAATGGCCGCCAGCGCGTGGGATAACACCAGAAAACCGGGCTGGGCGGCGATCACCGCGCCAAAACCGTATTCTGAGGCGGTATTCATCGCGGCCAGAATGGCCCCGCTGACCGCCGTGCGGCTGCCTTCCGCCAGACGTCCGCGGATATTGCGAAAGCCAAAAGCCAGCACCAGCACGATACCGGCGATCAGCGCCGCTTCCACGGCCCAGATGGCGGTGATCTTGCTTACCTCGATCACAATCGGCTTTGCCAGTCCGGGAAGGGTCAGCTCGTGGCTGGTGCCGTACCAGCCGGGGATCCAGCGGGTAAGCAGCAGATTGAGGATCCCTACCAGCAGCAGAGGAGAGAGGGCAATCAGCGGGTGAGGAAGGTTAATGTCGTCCGGCGTTTCCGGTTCATTTTTCAGATCCGTGCCGTACCCCTCGTTGTTCTGCAGCGCTTTGCGGCGCTGGCGCTCCAGCCAGAGCAGACCAAAACAGATAATAAACAGCGAACCAATCAGCCCCAGCCACGGCGCGGCCCAGGCGTTTGTGCCAAAAAAGCTGGTGGGGATAATGTTCTGGATCTGCGGCGTGCCGGGCAGGGCATCCATGGTAAACGAGAATGCCCCGAGCGCCACGGTGGCCGGGATCAGCCGTTTCGGGATGCCGCTCTGGCGGAACAGTTCGGCGGCAAAGGGGTAAACCGCAAACGCCACCACAAACAGCGAAACGCCACCGTAGGTTAACAGCGCACACACCAGGACAATCACCGGGATGGCGTGACGCCGCCCGAGGATCCGAATCGCTGCGGCGACGATAGCGCGCGAGAAGCCGGAGAGTTCAATCAGCTTGCCAAACACGGCACCCAGCAGGAACACCGGGAAGTAGAGCTTGACGAAGCCGACCATTTTTTCCATAAACAGCCCGGTAAACGTCGGGCCGACGGCGCCAGGATCGGTCAGCAGCACGGCGCCGAGCGCCGCAATCGGGGCAAACAAAATCACGCTGTATCCGCGATAGGCCGCCAGCATCAGCAGTGCCAGCGCCGCCAGGGCAATTAACACACTCATTACGACTCCTCACTTTAATTATTATTCGGGTACCAACGAGAGGCTTAACGCTCGACGGTCAGGGCGATGCCTTGTCCGCCGCCAATACACAGGGTGACGAGCCCTTTTTTAACGTCGCGGCGCTGCATTTCGTACAGCAGCGTCACGAGAATGCGGCAGCCGGAGGCGCCAATCGGATGACCAAGGGCAATCGCGCCGCCGTTTACATTCACCTTGCGCGCATCCCAGCCGAGCTGCTTGCCCACCGCCAGCGCCTGAGCGGCAAAGGCTTCATTGGCTTCAATGAGATCCACCTCATCGAGCGTCCAGCCCGCCCGCGCAAGCGCCGTCTGGCAGGCGCTCACCGGACCGATGCCCATCACCGACGGGTCAACCCCCGTCACGGCGTAACTCACAATGCGACCGAGGATCGGCAGTCCGCTCTGCCGCGCATTTTCTTCACTCATCAGCAGTACCGCAGCGGCACCGTCATTGAGCGTTGAGGCATTTCCCGCCGTGACTGTGCCTTCCTCGCGTAAAAATGCGGGGCGCAGTTGCGCAAGCTGCTCAGCGGTGGTCTCTGGTCGGGGCTGTTCATCACAACGAATAACCCGCGGTGGCTTTTTGCCCTCTTTCACCATGACCGGCGCTATCTCGGCGTCAAACCGACCGGACGCAATGGCGGCCGCCGCTTTTTGCTGCGACCGGGCGGCGAAATCGTCCTGCTGTTCGCGGGAAATACCGTACTGCCGGGCAACGTTTTCAGCGGTGATACCCATGTGGTAATCGTTGAATGCATCCCACAAACCATCGGTAATCATGCTGTCCTGCAGACCCGTATGGCCAAACCGCAAACCAGACCGCGCCCCGTCCAGCAGATAGGGGGCGTTGCTCATGCTCTCCTGACCGCCTGCGATAACTACCCCGGCGTCGCCGCTGCGGATCGCCTGCGCGGCGAGTTGCACCGCTTTCAGGCCCGCGCCGCACACCAGATTGACCGTTGTCGCTGGCGTGCTGACGGGTAACCCGGCGGCGATGGCCGTCTGACGCGCCGGGTTTTGTCCACATCCCGCCGTCAGCACCTGACCGAAAATCACGTCGTCAATCTTCCCTTTATCAAGACCGCTGTTCTCAAGCAGGTGACGTACCGCGACAGCCCCCAGCTCAACCGCAGAGAGGGAGGCGAGCGATCCGCGAAAACTGCCGACAGGGGTACGCGTTGCCCCGACAATCATGACCTGTTTCATCCGAAGCCCTCAGCTAAAGCGCATCTCGCGCACGTCGTCCGCCACAATGATTTTCCCTGCCGTTTTCGCCACGATCTCGTCAATACTGACGCCGGGGGCATACTCCCGCAGGATGAACGCGCCGTCCTCAATTTCCAGCAACGCAAGGTCGGTTAACACCCGACGGATGCAGCCCACGCCCGTGAGCGGCAGCGTGCAGCGCGGCAGCAGCTTTGACTCACCGCTTTTTGAGGCGTGGGTCATCACTACTATGATGTTCTGCGCCCCGGCGACGAGATCCATCGCGCCGCCCATCCCCTTCACCATTTTTCCGGGGATCATCCACGAGGCGATATTGCCTTCGACGTCAACCTCAAAGGCACCCAGCACGGTCAGGTCGACATGACCGCCGCGGATCATGGCAAACGACTGCGCTGAGTCAAAAATGGCGGCCCCTGTCCGTGCGGTGACGGTCTGTTTACCGGCGTTGATCATGTCGGCGTCGAGGCTCTGCTCATCGGGGAAGGCGCCCATCCCCAGCAGACCGTTTTCCGACTGGAGCATCACGTCCATCCCGGCGGGAATGTAGTTCGCCACCAGCGTCGGAATGCCGATCCCCAGGTTGACGTAGTAACCGTCGCGCAGCTCGCGGGCCACGCGCATGGCCATCTGTTCACGGGTCAACATCGTCACACTCCTTGCGCGCGCAGCGTGCGCTGCTCAATGCGTTTTTCAAACTGGCCGACAATCAGCCTGTCGACGTAAATGCCCGGGGTATGAATGGCCGACGGAGGCAGTTCACCTGGCGGAACAATCTCTTCCACCTCCACCACCGTTATCCGGCCCGCGGTTGCCATCAGCGGATTAAAGTTTTGCGCGGTATGGCGATAGATAACGTTGCCGTACCAGTCCGCCTTCCAGCCTTTGATGAGCGCGAAATCCCCGGTAATGGCCTCTTCGAGGATGTAATGTTTACCCGCAAACTGGCGCACCTCTTTGCCTGCAGCCACAGGCGTGCCATAGCCGGTCGCGGTGTAAAACGCGGGGATCCCGGCGCCGCCTGCGCGCACCTTTTCGGCCAGCGTCCCCTGCGGCGTGAGTTCCACCTCCAGCTCGCCGCTCAGCACCTGCTGCTCGAACAGCGCGTTTTCGCCGACGTAAGAGGCCACTACCTTGCGAACCTGCCGCGTCTCAAGCAGTATCCCGAGACCGAAGCCATCCACGCCGCAGTTGTTTGAGACCACCGTGAGACTCTGCACCTGCCGGCGTCTGACTTCGGCAATCAGGTTCTCCGGAATGCCGCACAGGCCGAAGCCGCCCGCCAGCAAGGTCATCCCGTCCGTCAGCCCATCCAGCGCCTGCGCATAGCTGCCGACGCGCTTATCCAGTCCTGCCATACTCATCCCTCCCGTTAACCGTGCCGGTATCATTAGGGGCGGCGACTCATTTGTTAATTTTGAATTTGTGACCCACTCATTTGGTTTTTTTATTAATTTCCTGTTAACTAAATTTTTTCAATTAGTTAACAAGGTGAAAAATGAGAATGAGTGTCAAACAGTTACGCGCGTTTTTAGCGGTAGCTCACACTCTGAATTTCGCACACGCCAGCGAACGGCTGAATCTCTCTCAGCCAGCCCTGAGCCTGACGATAAAAGGGCTGGAGGATGCGCTCGGTGGACCACTTTTACAGCGCAGCACGCGCAAGGTAGCTCTGACGCAGGAAGGGGAGACCTTTTTGCCGATGGCTCGGCAGCTGCTGGCGGACTGGGATAACGTTGAAGAGGCCATGCACCAGTGCTTTACCCTGCAGCGCGGTAAAATCTCGGTCGCGGCCATGCCGTCGTTTGCGGCGAATGTCTTACCCGAGGTGCTAAAAGCGTTTCGCGACCGCCACGCCGGGATCAACGTCACCGTGCATGATGTGATTAACGAGCAGGTGATAGAGATGGTCCGGGAAGGGCGCGTGGAGATGGGGATCGCATTCGAGCCTGCGCCAACGCACAACCTGCTGTTTACCCCGCTGGGCCTCGACCGGTTTATTGCCATTGTGCCGAAAGATTCTGCGCTTGCAGGCAAAAAGCGCCTGACATGGGACGCGCTGTTGACGATGGATTTCATTACCCTGCAGCGTCCCTCTGCGGTGCGTCTGATGATGGAAGAGGAGCTGGCGCGAAGCGGCAGAAAACTGGAGGTCGCCCTGGAGAGCCATCAACTGGTGACGGTTGGGCGCATGGTTGCCAGCGGGCTGGGCGGCAGTGCCGTACCGGCGCTGTGTGAGACCCAGATGGCCTCACTAGGCGCGGTGTGTATTCCGCTGGACAGCCCGCCCATTGAAAAGTGTATCGGGGTGATCCATCCCGGGCACACGCAGCTTTCTAAAGCAGCGCATGCCCTGCTGGAAACCCTGAAAGATTTTTATCAGCCGGGTCAGGGGGCGAGAAACACCTGCGGCGCGGCGTGAGCCGGGTGCCGGCCAACGTGGACCTGCGCGCCGTACCACTTTGCCAGCGCATTGGCCTGCAAAACGGTTTCCGGTTTCCCTTGGGAGACGATTTTTCCGCCGTGCAGCAGCAGGATGCGATCCGCCCACAGCGCCGCCAGATTAAGGTCATGCAGCACCACGCACACGTGCAGATGTCCCCGACGGGTCAGGGATTTCAGCAGGCGCAGCAGATGCTGCTGGTGGTAGAGATCCAGCGCAGACGTGGGTTCATCCAGAAACAGCCAGCCGCGTGGCGCACCGTCGCACCAGAGCTGAGCCAGCGCGCGGGCGAGCTGGATGCGCTGCTGCTCGCCGCCGGAGAGTGCGGCAAACTGCCTGCCCGCCAGCGGTAAACACCCGGTAACGGCCATCACCGCTTCTACTACCGAGGCTTCAGGCGAGCGGGTCCAGGGCGCGCGACCCATGCCGATTACTGCTTCAACCGGCCAGTCAAATCCAATCTGCGTGTTCTGGCGCATCACCGCCCGGTAGCGGGAGAGCGTCTCCGGCTGCCAGGCGGCGATCGGCGTGCCCGCCAGGCTGCATTGTCCGCCCGCCGGTTTAAGATAGCCGGTAAGCAGCCGCAATAGCGTGGATTTCCCGGCGCCGTTGGGGCCAATCAACGCCACCATCTCGCCCTGAGATAAGGTCAGCGACACGTCGTTAATCAGCGTCCGTTGCCCGACGCGAAAAACAAGGTTTTCGCCACAATAGCGTTCAGCCATGCGCGCCTCCACGACGAAAGATAAGCCACAGAAACCCCGGCGCGCCGAGAAGGCTGGTCAATAAGCCGACCGGCATTTCCGCCGGGGCGACCACGTTGCGCGCCAGCGTATCGGCAACCAGCAACAGCAACGCACCGGCCAGCACCGAACCAGGGAGTACGGCGCGGTGGTCGGCTCCCAGCCACATGCGCACCAGGTGCGGCACCACCAGACCGACAAAGCCGATAACGCCGCTGACCGCAACGGCGGCAGCCACCAGCAGGGCACTGCACAGCAGCAGGATCCGCTGCACGCGGGCGACGTCCACGCCGAGGTAGTGCGCCTCTTCGTCACCCAGTTGCAGCAAATTAAGGGCGCCTGCCAGACGCCAGATAACCAGCACGGTGGGTATCATCAGCGACGAGACGGCCAGCAGCGTCGACCACTGCGCCTGGCCGAGGCTGCCCATTCCCCAGAGCGAAAGCTGGCGAAGCTGGGCATCATTGCTGAGCCATGACAGCACGCCGACGGCCGCGCCGCACAGGGCGTTGATGGCAATACCTACCAGCAACAGGCGCGACAAAGAACCGTCACGTTGTCGGCTGAGGATAAAAATCACCAGGGTGGCGGCCAGCGCACCGAGAAACGCCGCCAGCATCGGGGCATACAGCATCACCAGGGCAGGCAGCGAGAGGGGAAGCACCACCCACAGCGCGACGGCAAGTGCCGCGCCGCTGCTGATGCCGAGCAGGCCCGGGTCTGCCAGCGGGTTGCGAAACAGCCCCTGCATCACGCAGCCCGCCACTGCCAGTGAACCGCCGATCGCCAGCGCCAGCAGCACGCGAGGCAGGCGGATCGTCAGCCAGATCTGACGTAGCGCCTCGTCTGTGCCGTTCCACAGCAGGCTGACCGGCAGGTGTAACGCCCCGACCCCGGTTGCCGCGAGGGTGATGATGACCAGGATCGCGGTCAGCATCCATAACGATAAGGTGATCCGCCGGGACATCAGGGCAGCTGCTCCGCTTTGCTGCGCAGCTGCTGGATGGCCTCAGGCGTTCGCAGGCTGAAGCCCAGCAGCGCCATATCGTCAATCGCCAGCACCTGCTTGTTTCGTCCTGCCGGGGTTTGCGCCAGGCCGGGCAGCGTCCACAGGTTCGCTTCACCGCCCAGGGCGGTGATTCCGTCCGAGGAAATCACCACCAGATCGGGCCGGCTGGCGATGATGCCTTCCTGAGACAGCGGCTGATAGCGGCTGAACCCCTGCATCGCGTTCTGCAGTCCCGCCGCGCGGATAGCGGCATCGGCGGCGGTCTGTTGTCCGGCAGCCATGGCGGTCATCCTGCCGTGGTTGAGAATAAACAGCACCCGCTTGTTGAGCGGCGATGCGGGAAGTGTCGACAGCGCCTGACGCAGCCTGTTGCGCAGGGCTTGCCCCTCGGCCTCGCGGTGCGTTGCTTCCGCCACGATCCGCACCTTTTCATCAATGACGCTCAGGTCGTTACTGGCGGGAATTTCGATCACCCTGACGTGGCTTTGCTCAACCTGCTTTAGCGCCAGAGACGGCTGCGCCTGGGCGCTGGCCAGCACCAGCGTGGGGCGCAGGGATAAGATCCCTTCCGCGTTGAGCTGGCGCAGATAGCCCACGTCAGGGAGCGCATTCGCCGCCTGGGGCCACTGGCTGGTGCTGTCGCGCGCCACCAGCGAAGAAGCCGCACCGAGGGCGTAGACAATCTCAGTGACGTCGCCGCCGAGCGTGACGATTTTCTCCGGCGGCGCAGCAAACGCCAGCAGGGGCAGGGCGCCGATCAGGGCAAACCACCGTTTCATGCGGCCAGCCCTTTCGCCGTTAAGGCGTCAATCTGGCTGCGCCACCGGCTCTGCTCCGGTTCGCCTTCGGTACGCTGGCCGTACAGCTGGGCGATTTGCGTCCCGTCGGCGGCAAACAGCTCCAGGCTGGTGACATGCCCGTCTGCCGTTGGTTTGCGCGTGACCCACGTTTCCGCAATGGATCCTTCAAGCAGATGCAGGGTAAAGGTTGGGTTAAAGATGTTCAGCCAGCCTTGCATCGGCACCAGCTTTTCCACCGCGCCGGTGAAGATCTGCACGCAGCCGCGGTTGCCGACGAAGATCATGATGTCGTTCCCGTCCTGGCGGACCGTCTCCAGCAGCTGCGCCAGCGCGGTGTTCGCTACCCTGCAGGCCAGATCGTCCCCCACCAAGCGAAACGCCTGCTGGCGGCTGAGGTTATGGCGCTTGAGCAGGCTGAAGAACTGATGCACGTCGGTCATGGCGCGCCACTCGGCATCCACGCGCGCGGCTTCCGGCTGTTTAGCGTGGGCCGGGCGATCGGCCACCTGTAACCCCAGCGGGGGATTCTCGGCAAAGATAAAGCGGGTCAGCATGTCGCCCCAGGCGGAAACGTCGGTGTTCTCCGTGGCGTAGACCTTCAGCAGGGCATCGCCCTGGTGGTCGAAGAACTGAATGCTCTGCCGCTCGCCGCGGGCGGTGGCTTCGCTGATGTGAAATGCGCTTGCCCACTGGTTGAGGAACAGGCGCAGATCCAGCGCGCGCGGGTTAAGCACCAGCCCGGCGTGTCCGGTCAGGTGCTGGTTGGTGAAGCTCCCTTTCTGTTCATGTACGGCATAGTCGTTACGGCAGATACATTTGGTTTCGCCCACCGCTTCCAGCGCGCCCAGGATCTCGCGGATTTCACCGCGCAGTCGCCAGGCGTCGTGACCCACGCGGGCAAAGGCCAGCTCTGCTTCGCTGATGTGCATTAAGCCAGCGATATCGCGCGCGTACTTTTCCGGATTATCTTCTTTGAGCTCAAGCCAGCGTGTGTAGTGATTCATTGTCTTTTCCTTCTGAAGAGTGGCCCCGACGGGAATTACCACTGATAACTTACGAAAATCTTGCCGTTACGGCCGTCCTGCGGAATGCCCTGAGGTGACCAGTACGCTTTGTCAAAGGCGTTGCCCAGCACCAGCGTTGTGGTTACGCCTTTGAGCCGCTGCTGACCTTTGTAGCTCACGTAGAAATCGTTGACCGCATAGCCCGGCTGCTGGCTGTAGCTGCTGCTGATATGCGTTGAGCGATCGACAAAGGTGCCAATCCAGCCGACGGAGAAACCGCTTTGCGCCACCGGAATGTCCAGCTTGCTGGTCACGGTGTCCGGGTTGATGCTGGAGATGTATTCGCCCGTATCGGTGTCTTTCCCGCGCGTGCGGTTATAGGCCAGGTCAAGGTTGAAGAGGTCGGCCGAGTAGGTTGCCATCATGTCCCAGCCCCAGATTTTGGCGTTCGGGACGTTATAGGACATGGTGGTCGCGGCGGCAAAATCGACGGTGGTGGAGATGTAGTCTTTAGCTTTGGTGTCGAAATAGCTGGCTTTGAACTCCAGCGCATCGTTGGCGAGCAGCAGATCGTCAAAGCGCAGGCCAAAACCAAACTCCTGCGTTTCGTTGGTTTCCGGGCGCAGGTTCGGGTTTGGCACCCAGTAGTTGGTATAGAAGCGTCCGATGGAGAAGTGTTTGGCGTCGTTATACATCTCGCCCATGGTAGGCGCGCGGAACGCCTGCGCGTAAGAGCCAAACAGCATCAGCCAGTCGGTCGGGCTGATGGTTAACCCGGCGCGGGACGACCATTTATCGGCATCGACATCGTCGTAGCCATCGCTGCTGCCGCGGTAATTGTCATAGCGTGTGCCGCCAAGGAGGGTGACGGGAAGATCGCGAAGGGTAATTTCATCCTGCAGCCAGCCAGAGCTGAAATCGATCTTCGCTTCCGGGAAGCCGGTGGTGGCCCCGCCCGGGTGCTGCTCCTGACGGTAGTATTCCCCACCGTAGGTCAGCAGATGTGCCGCAAAGGTGTCGCTGAACAGGCGCGTGCGGTTTTCAACTTTGCCGCCTTTGGTGGTCTGCTGGCGAAACTCACCGCTGCTGTCGATATTCTGTGCGTTAATGCGCGCTTCGGACCAGTAAATTTTCGCGTCGGCGTTCAGCCAGTCGTTACCCGCCGGGGCAATGTTATAGCCCAGCTGCGCGTCACGCTGAATGGTGGAGCGATCGGTCATCGGGTTACTGCTGTCCGCCCCGGGAGTTTGCGGGTTTTTCGGCTCCCGGGCGGCGTTGTTATAGTAGCGCAGGGAGCCGCTCAGGGTCTGGGCCGGATCGATTTTCCAGCTGCCTTTCGCCAGCATGTTATTGATGGATTCGTCGTTAGGCGCCGTTGCACCGTCGCTCTGGCGGATATCTCCGCGATCGCGGCTGGACCAGGACACCAGCCCATCCAGCGTGTCTGTGCGGCCGTAGGCGCTGGCCCCCATGCCAAGGCTACGATCGCCCGTCGCGCCGGTACCAAACACGCGGTAACCGCTGCTTTTCCCCGGCTCCAGCAGATCCTTCGCATCGACGGTGTCATACGAAATCACGCCGCCCAGCGCGCCGCTGCCGTACAGCAGGGCCGACGGACCGCGAACCACTTCGATACGTTTAATCAGCGCCGGGTCGAGGAAAGTGCTGTTCAGGTGTCCGGTATCGGTTCCCTGCCGCACGCCGTCCACCAGCACCAGCACGCCGCGACGGTCATAGCCGCGCAGGTTCACATCCTGCCCGTTGGTACGCCCGGTGCCGTCCAGCGTCAGACCGGGGATGTTACGCAGCAGGTCGGCAGCCGAGCTGGCGGTCTGTTTCTCCGGGGCTCTGGCGTCAATCACGCTCACCATCATGGGGGCTTCAAAGGCGCTGCGGGCGTTACCCGTGGCGATCACGGTCATTTCATCGGTGGCGGCAAAGGCGATGTCCGGCAGGGCGCTGACGATCGCCAGCGCCAGAAGTGACGGGCGTAAAGATGCGGAAGGCAGGTGTGGCATAGCAACTCTCCATAAGCATTGAAAAGCGCTGGCTGCCTGGGTTTCACCTGGGTGGCTGGCGTCGTTTTTTGTGTTGTTTATTTCGTGAGGATCAGTTTTCCGGCATGGGTCTGGCGCAGAAGGTAGCGCTGGCCGTCATGCTCGATAATGACCCGTCCCTCATCGCCGAGCAGGGTTTTGCTGTCAATCCTGCGCTCGGTAGGGGCTGGCGCTGTGTGTGTTTTGGCTGGCGTTGCCGCGCTGTTATCCGTACGTGACATAATGTTTATAAATAACAATCAATGTAACAATGATAATCATTATCAATAAACTGCAAATTCACAGCAAGCGTTTTTGTGAAAAAAGGGTGAGGGGATCAACTTTGGGGGTGAAGTGCGGTTTGATGCCCTTACCCCGACCCTCTCCCACGGGGAGAGGGAGAAGGGCACAAATCGTAGGCCGGGTAAGCGCAGCGCCACCCGGCAGGATGTTAAAAGCGAGTGTCCACGGCGGCAGCCAGCTTCTCCAGCAGCAGTTCACTGTCTTCCCAGCCCAGGCACGGGTCGGTGATGGACTGCCCGTAAACCATCTGCTGTCCTGCAACGATCTTCTGCGTGCCTTCCTTGATGAAACTTTCGGCCATAATGCCGGCGATAGCGGTTGAACCGCTGCGGATCTGCTGGCAGATCTCATCGCACACATCCAACTGGCGGCGATGCTGTTTCTGGCAGTTGCCGTGGCTGAAATCCACCACCAGATGTTCCGGCAGGTCGAATTCGGCCAGCGACTCGCAGGCCGCCGCAATATCTTCTGCATGGTAATTGGGCTTCTTGCCGCCGCGCATGATGATATGGCCGTACGGGTTACCGCTGGTCTGATAGATGGTCATGTGGCCGCTCTTGTCCGGCGACAGGAACATGTGGCTGGCACGGGCTGCGCGGATGGCATCCACCGCGATACGGGTGTTGCCATCGGTACCGTTTTTAAAGCCCACCGGGCAGGAGAGGGCAGAAGCCATCTCGCGGTGGATTTGGCTCTCGGTGGTGCGCGCGCCAATGGCGCCCCAGCTGATCAGGTCAGCGATAAACTGCCCGGTCACCATATCGAGAAACTCGGTTGCCGTCGGCACGCCCAGCTCGTTGACCTGTAACAGCAGCTTACGCGCCAGCTCAATACCGTGATTCACACGATAGCTGCCGTTCAGGTCAGGGTCGGAAATCAGGCCTTTCCAGCCCACCACGGTGCGCGGTTTTTCAAAGTAGGTTCGCATCACGATCTCAAGGCGATGCTGGTACTTATCCCGCAGCCCCTGCAGCCGTTTGGCATAATCCATCGCCGCATCCAGATCGTGGATGGAGCACGGCCCAATCACCACCAGAAGACGCGGGTCTTCACCATTGAGGATTTTTTCAATGCGTCGACGGGAGGCCGTCACATGTTCCGCAACGGTGGCGGAAACGGGATGCCGCTGTGCCAGTTCAGCCGGCGTAACAAGGCTGTCAATGCGCGCAGTGCGGAGTTCATCGGTTTTATTCATGGAATGTCTCAGAAAATTTTTGCTTCATCGGCAGACTACCGGGAAGTGATGGGCATCACCTTAAACCAATCCCTGCTGATTTCAAGTTCGGGGCGACACCGCCCCGTGGTTGCCGATGATGATACCTGAATCTGAGTTAATGTACTAGCATATTAGTACATGCGGCGGTTAAGCCCCATGATGTCGAGAATTTTGGTGGCGATCTCTTCTACCGAATAGTTGGTGCTGTTCAGCCATGGGATCTGGTTTTTACGGTACAGCGCTTCCACTTCGGAGACTTCCATTCGGCACTGGCGCATCGAGGCGTAGCGGCTATTTTCGCGGCGCTCTTCGCGGATGGCGGCGAGGCGTTCCGGGTTGATGGTCAGGCCAAACAGCTTGTGCTGCAGCGGCTTCAGGGCGGCGGGCAGCACCAGGTTATCCATGTCGTCAGCAATAAAGGGGTAGTTGGCGGCGCGAATACCGAACTGCATCGCCAGATAGAGGCTGGTCGGGGTTTTGCCGCAGCGCGACACGCCCAGCAGGATCACCTGCGCCTGGTCGAGATTACGCAGAGAGATACCGTCGTCGTGCGCCAGCGTGTAATCAATAGCGGCGATACGGGCATCGTACTTGGTCAGGTTACCGGGATTAAGCCCGTGGGTACGGTGGGCGATGGGGGTCGGGTCGAGCTTAAGTTCGCTTTGCAGCGGGGCCACCAGCGCCTGCACGATATCCTGACAGAACCCTTCACTTTGCAGAATGATCGAGCGAATCTCGGGGATCACAATCGAGTAAAACACCAGCGGGCGGACGCCGGTCTGCTGATAGATGGCGTCAATCTGGTCTTTCACCGCTTTGGCGCGGCTCTCATTTTCGACAAACGGCAGCGTGATGCTGTTAATCGAAACGGGGAACTGCGACATCACCGCGTGGCCCAGCACCTCGGCGGTGATCGCCGTCCCATCAGAAATATAAAAAACGTGGCGATCGACAGCACTATCCATTTTACCCACCCTGAATATCATACGTAATTGTCTGAAAGCATAAATTAAAAAAGTAATTTATACAGCAAAGAACTTATCCTAATTATGAATGAAACGCTGTTTTTGATTTTCCTGAAAAGTGGATTTCATTTTTCAAATAGCGACTTTATTTTTGGGGTTTCTGGCTGAATATAGAGGAATCATCGGCTTAATCGTTGATGGGAAAGTATCCGAAAAATTGAAAATTTAAATTGCTTACACGATTCACCGTTTTTTTAGCGGAAATAAATATGCCACTATAAATACGTAGTCAGGCGTTACTTACTCCGATCAAATATCACAAAAGGATTGTTTCGATGTCCAACAATGGCTCGTCACCGCTGGTGCTTTGGTATAACCAACTCGGCATGAATGATGTAGACAGAGTTGGGGGCAAAAATGCCTCCCTGGGTGAAATGATTACAAATCTGTCAGGTATGGGTGTCTCCGTACCGAACGGGTTTGCCACCACCGCCGATGCCTTTAACCTGTTTTTAGACCAGAGCGGTGTTAACCAGCGCATTTACGACCTGCTGGATAAAACGGATATTGATGACGTTACCGAGCTTGCGAAAGCCGGGGCGCAGATCCGCCAGTGGATCATCGACACACCTTTCCAGCCGGAACTGGAAAAAGCCATTCACGACGCGTACAACCAGCTCTCTGCTGATGACGTACAGGCCTCTTTTGCCGTGCGCTCTTCTGCCACCGCAGAAGATATGCCGGACGCCTCGTTTGCCGGGCAACAGGAAACCTTCCTGAACGTTCAGGGATATGACGCCGTGCTGGTGGCGGTGAAACATGTCTTTGCGTCCCTGTTCAACGACCGCGCTATCTCCTATCGCGTGCATCAGGGCTATGACCACCGTGGCGTTGCGCTTTCCGCTGGCGTTCAGCGCATGGTGCGTTCGGATGTCGGTTCCTCCGGCGTCATGTTCTCCATTGATACTGAATCCGGCTTCGACCAGGTGGTGTTTATCACCTCCGCATGGGGTCTCGGTGAGATGGTGGTGCAGGGGGCGGTTAACCCTGACGAATTCTACGTCCACAAGCCGACGCTGGCCGCTGGCCGCCCGGCGGTGGTGCGCCGCACCATGGGCTCGAAAAAAATCCGCATGATCTATGCCCCGACGCAGGAGCATGGCAAGCAGGTGAAAATTGAAGATGTGCCGCAGGAGCAGCGCGATCGCTTCTCCCTGACCGACGCCGAAGTGCAGGAGCTGGCGAAGCAGGCGGTGCAGATCGAAAAACACTATGGCCGTCCGATGGATATCGAATGGGCGAAAGACGGTAACACCGGCAAGCTATTTATCGTGCAGGCGCGCCCGGAAACCGTCCGTTCTCGCGGCCAGGTGATGGAGCGTTATACGCTGCACGCGCAGGGCAAAATCGTGGCGGAAGGCCGTGCGATTGGTCACCGTATCGGTGCCGGCCCGGTGAAAGTGATCCACGACATCAGCGAAATGAACCGTATTGAGCCTGGCGACGTGCTGGTAACCGACATGACCGACCCGGACTGGGAGCCGATCATGAAGAAAGCCGCGGCTATCGTTACCAACCGCGGTGGTCGTACCTGTCACGCTGCCATCATCGCGCGTGAACTGGGTATTCCTGCGGTTGTCGGCTGCGGTGACGCCACCGAGCGCATGAAGGACGGACAGAATGTGACCGTCTCCTGTGCCGAAGGCGATACCGGCTACGTGTATGCGGATATCCTCGACTTCAGCGTCAAGAGCTCCAGCGTGGATACCATGCCGGACCTGCCGCTGAAGATCATGATGAACGTCGGCAACCCGGACCGCGCGTTTGACTTCGCCTGCCTGCCGAACGAAGGCGTAGGTCTGGCGCGTCTGGAATTCATCATCAACCGTATGATCGGCGTCCACCCGCGTGCGCTGCTGGAGTTTGACGACCAGGATCCGAAACTGCAGAACGAAATCCGCGAGATGATGAAAGGCTACGACTCGCCGAAAGAGTTCTACGTCGGCCGTCTGACCGAAGGGATCGCCACGCTGGGCGCGGCGTTCTGGCCGAAACGCGTGATTGTGCGTCTGTCAGACTTTAAGTCTAACGAATACGCCAACCTGGTGGGCGGCGAGCGCTATGAGCCGGAAGAAGAGAACCCGATGCTGGGCTTCCGCGGAGCCGGACGCTACGTATCCGACAGCTTCCGCGACTGCTTCGCGCTGGAGTGTGAGGCGGTGAAACGCGTGCGCAACGACATGGGGCTGACCAACGTCGAGATCATGATCCCGTTCGTGCGTACCGTGGATCAGGCGAAAGCCGTGGTGGACGAGCTGGCACGTCAGGGGCTGAAGCGCGGCGAGAACGGGCTGAAGATCATCATGATGTGTGAAATTCCGTCCAACGCCCTGCTGGCTGAGCAGTTCCTTGAGCACTTCGACGGCTTCTCTATCGGTTCGAACGACATGACGCAACTGACGCTGGGTCTGGACCGCGACTCCGGCGTAGTCTCTGAGCTGTTCGATGAGCGTAACGAGGCAGTGAAAGCGCTGCTCTCTATGTCCATCCGCGCGGCGAAGAAGCAGGGTAAATACGTCGGGATTTGTGGTCAGGGCCCATCCGACCATGAAGACTTTGCCGCATGGCTGATGGAAGAGGGGATTGATAGTCTGTCCCTGAACCCGGACACCGTGGTGCAAACCTGGCTGAGCCTGGCGGAACTGAACAAGTAACCGCTAAAAAACGGATAAAGGCGAGGAGATATCTCCTCGCCTTTTTTATTTCCGCCCGAATATGCTCCCCATCACAAATAAAGTAAAAAACTAAATATCATAATTTGTCTGTTAATTTAGACAATTGTTAGCCCGCAAAGCGTTGCTAATACTTGAGCCTTACTGCGCATTTCCCTGGTGAAGATGCGCAACTGGTTGAAATACGTTTTAACCTGATAAAAAGGCAAATAACAATGACAATCTCCTCTGTATTGCGTACCAAAGATAAAATAGGTTATGGCTTAGGTGATATGGCCAGCGCGCTGGTCTGGCAAACGGCAACGCTATTTCTCGCTTATTTCTATACGGACGTTTTTGGTTTACCCGCCGCGGTTATGGGCACCATGTTTTTAGTGGTGCGCGTGGTCGATGCGTTTGTCGACCCGTGCATTGGCGCGCTGGTGGATCGCACCCGGACGCGCCACGGTCGTTTCCGTCCCTGGCTGCTGTGGTTTGCCATTCCGTTTGGCGTGAGCTGCCTGATTACGTTCTATGTCCCGGATGTTGGGCCAACGGCAAAAATCGTGTATGCCTGCGTGACCTACGCTATTTTAAGCCTGATTTACTCCGCGATTAACGTGCCTTACTGCGCCATGCCGGGCGCGCTGACGCTGGACCCGCGCGAGCGTCACTCCCTGCAATCCTGGCGCTTTGGCCTGTCGTTTATCGGCGGGTTGATTGTGACGGTAATTGCCCTGCCGCTGGTCTCCTTGTTAGGCCAGGGCAACGTGCAGAAAGGCTATTTCTATGCCATGAGCCTGATGGGGCTGCTGGGGATTGTGCTGTTCTTCTGCTGTTTCATGATGACCCGCGAGCGTTATTCTCCACGCAACGATACCTCCGGATCCATGTTCACCGATTTAAAACTGCTGGCCGGAAACAGCCAGTGGCGTATTGTGTTCCTGTTTAATATTTTACTGTTAACGGCGGTGGTGACGCGGGGTTCCGCCACGATGTATTACGTGAAATATGTGCTGTTGCGTCCGGAGCTGGTTTTTGCCTTTATTGTTTCCGGGATGGTGGCCTCCTTAAGCGGCGCGTTATTATCCGAACGGCTGCTGGGGAAATTTGACCGCGTACGCGCCTATCAGTGGACCATTATTTCCTTCGTCATCTTCGGCGCGCTGATTTTCTTCCTGCCGCCTTCTCAGGTCTGGCTCATCTTTGGCCTCAATATCGTCTTCAGCTTTGTGCAAAACCTCACCACACCGCTGCAGTGGACCATGTTCTCCGATGTGGTGGACTACGAAGAGCATCGCAGCGGCCGCCGCCTGGACGGGCTGGTGTTCTCCACCGCGCTGTTTGCCATCAAATTTGGCCTGGCGCTGGGCGGGGCGGTCGTCGGCTGGGTGCTGGGCATGGTGGATTATGCACCCGGTGAGGCAGCCCAGGCACCGCACGTGCTCTCGACCATTAACGCACTGTTCACCCTTATCCCTTGCGCGCTGTTCCTCTGCATGGTCGCGCTGCTGGCCATCTACAAACTGAACAGCCGGCTGGTGGACTCCATCGCCCGGGAGCTGGCCAGCAAACGTGAGGTAAGACCCGAAGCAGGGCAGCTCAGCCCGGCAACCCCTTCCGCACTACAGGAGTAAAACATGACAGCTATCTATAAGGACGCGGGACGTCCCGTGCACGAGCGCGTCGCCGATTTACTGGCACGCATGACCCCGGAAGAGAAGTTCGCCCAGATGCATGCGTACTGGCTGATCCTCGATGAAAACGGCAACCACCGCGAGCGCAGCGATCTGAGTGACGAATTCGCCGGCGTGAGCCAACAGGCCTCCCTCGGCGAACGGCTTAAGCTGGGCGTCGGGCAGATCACCCGTCCGCTGGGGACCCATATCGTTGACGCGAAAACCGGGGTACGCGCCGCTAACCGCTTGCAGCGGATGATGATGGAGGAGACGCGTCTCGGCATACCGGCGCTGTTCCATGAGGAGTGCCTGGTGGGGCTGCTGTGTAAAGACGCCACGCTGTTCCCGTCGTCGCTGAACTACGGTTCAACCTGGGACCCTGAACTGGTGCAGCGAGCGGCACAACAGATTGGCAAAGAGGCGCGGTCTGTGGGCTGCCAACAGGGGCTGGCGCCGGTGCTGGATGTCTCCCGCGACGTGCGCTGGGGGCGAACCGAAGAGACCTTTGGCGAAGATCCCTGGCTGGTGGGCGTCATGGCCACCGCCTACGTTAAGGGACTGCAGGGCGACAAACGTGACCTGCTGGCGACCCTCAAACATTATGTGGGTCACTCGTTCAGTGAAGGCGCGCGTAACCATGCTCCGGTACACCTGGGTTTTAGCGAGCTTAACGACACCTTCCTGCTGCCGTTTGAAATGGCGGTGAAGCTCGCCAACGCCGGTTCGGTAATGCCCGCCTATCACGATATTGATAACCAGCCGGGACACAGCGACAGCTTCCTGCTGACCACCGTCCTTCGCGAACAGTGGGGCTTCGACGGGATCGTTGTGGCCGACTACGGCGGCGTCAGCCTGCTGCATCAGCATCATGGGGTTTCCCACGATGCGGCAGAATCTGCTGCGCTGGCCTTCAACGCCGGGCTGGATGTTGAGCTGCCGAAAGATGACTGCGCACGCCACCTGGCCGAAGCCGTCGATCGCGGGCTGATCGCCATGGCGAAAGTGGATGAGATTGTGGGCCGTGTACTGACCGAAAAATTCCGTCTCGGTCTGTTTGAAGAGCCGTATGTCGATAAAAACGGTATCGATCTGCAAAATGAAGTGACCCGCCAGGTCGCGCGGGAGGTGGCGACAAAATCGGTCACGCTGCTGGAGAACAACGGCATCTTACCACTTGGTGGCAAACCCCGCGTGGCGGTGGTAGGGCCGACGGCAGACGATCCGCTGGCGTTACTCAGCGGCTACAGTTTCCCCGTGCATCTGATCATCAGCGATATGGTCGAGGAGACCTCTCAGGTGACGACGCCGCGCGCGGCGCTGGAGCACTATCTCGGCGCGTCGCAGGTTCGCTACGCGAAAGGGTGTCACATCATCGAAAAACGGATGGCGGGTGCGCCGGTCTTCCCGGGGGACAGCGGCGGCAAACCGATGCAGCAGTCGCCGGTTTCGCAAAGCACCGCCTTGATCCCCGAGGCTGTGAACGCGGCGCAGGAGAGTGATGTCGTCGTGGCCTGCGTGGGCGATCTCGCCGGGCTGTTCCAGAGCGGTACCGTGGGGGAAGGATCGGATACCGACTCCTTAAACCTGCCGGGCGTGCAGCAACAGCTGCTGGAGGCGCTGGTGGCGACGGGCAAACCGGTGATTGTCGTGATGACCGGGGGGCGTCCTTACCATCTTCAGGGCCTGGAGGACAAGGTGGCCGCGCTGATCGTGGCGTGGGCACCGGGGCAGGAAGGGGGCTGGGCCATTGCGGACGTGCTAACGGGGCGTGCGGAGCCCCAGGGGCGTCTGGTGGTGAGCGTGCCGAAAAGCGCCGGCGCGATGCCGTACTACTACAATCACAAGCTCAAAAGCGGCGGCACGCCGTTTGCGTTCCATTTCGGTGCACGTTACCCGTTTGGCTTCGGCCTCGGCTGGACGACATTTAGCTGGGGGAACGCGAGCGTGGCTTCATCTGAGGTGTCGGTCGACGGCGAGGTGGCACTGAGCGTGGAGATCACCAACACCGGGGAGCGCAGCGGCAGCGAGGTAGTGCAGGTTTACGTCAGGGATAAGGTCGCCACGCAGGTTCGGCCGCTCCAGGAGCTGAAGGCCTTCCAGCGCGTCACGCTCTCACCGGGGGAAACCGCCACGCTCACCTTTACGCTGCCGGTGGAGATGTTCAACTTCACCCGTCGTGACGGGAAACGCATCGTTGAGCCGGGCGAGTTTGAGCTGCAGATGGGCGCATCGTCGGCGGATATCCGCGAGGCGGTTACGGTTAATGTGACAGGGGAAACGCGGGTGCTGCCCGCTGAGTGGCGGATGCTCAGTACCTGTGAGGTTAAGCGCGCGTAGTCAGGATAAAAAAAAGCCCATCGTGGGAGATGGGCAAAGACTACACACAGCAATTCGTTGTTTCACTCAGGGGATTTCCATGCTTATAAATCAAGGTGTTGATTTATAACCGTGTGCTAATAGTAGGCATGTCCGCTTTTAGCGTCGATCGGATTCGTCTCAATAGTTAAAGAGACGTAAAGATTTCTTGAGGTTAGGAGCAGATTGAGTGCAGGAATCGCGGGTCTGACCAGTGTGCAACGAATAAATACTTTAGCGGCGTTAAAGTATTGAGCGGGAGAATGTAGGCCGGGTAAGCGTCAGCGCCACCCGGCAACAAGGCTTAATGGGTATTCTTTTCTTCCAGCTCTTCCAGTTCGCTCAAAATCACGTCCGGATCAGTTCCCGGCGGTGGAATTTCATGCACCCAGGCGGAGAACAGACGCCAGGTGACGGCGAGAAGCACCGGGCCGATAAACAGGCCAATCATGCCGAAGGCAATCAAGCCGCCAATCACCCCGGAGAGGATCAGGATCAGCGGCAGGTCAGCGCCCATGCGGATCAAAATCGGGCGAATGACGTTATCCATCGTGCCGACCACGCAGCTCCAGACCAGCAACACCGTTCCCCACGTGGTATCACCCGTCCAGTAGAGCCAGATAATGCTGGGGACCAGCACCAGCAGCGGCCCCAGTTGCGCAAGACAGGTCATCAGCATGACCACGGTGAAGACCGTGGCGTACGGTACGCCGGAAATCGCCAGACCAATACCACCCAGCACCGCCTGCACCAGCGCGGTCACCACCACGCCCAGCGCAACCGCGCGTACGGCCTGTGCCGCCAGCAGTACCGCAGCGTCGCCCCGTTTACCCGCCAGGCGGGTTGCAAAGTGACGAACGCCCAACGCCACCTGTTCACCGCGCCAGTAGAGCAGGGCGCTGAAGAGCAGCATCAGGGTACAGTGCATCATAAAGCGACCAATATGCGCCGCCTGACCCACAAACCAGGTGGTGGTGGTGCCAATATACGGGCGAACTTTTGCCATCAACGCGCTGCCCCCCATCTCCAGCAGGCTATGCCAGCCGCTGTAGAGCTTGGCCCCCACCAGCGGAATGCTGTTCAGCCAGGCGAGATCCGGCAGCGTCAGGTCGCCACTGGTAATGGCACGGATAACCGGGCCGCTGGAATCCACCAGACTGTTCACCAGCAAAGCAATGGGAATAATAAACAGCAGAAACAGCAGCAGCGTCATGACCAGCACGGCTAATCCGCGGCGGCCGAACAGCAGCTTCTGCAAGCGCAGCAATAAAGGCCATGTGGCGACGACCACGGTCGCAGCCCAGGCGAAGCCGAGAATAAAGGGTTGAACAATCCACAGACACGCAATAATCATGAGGGCCAGGAACAGCACCGACAGCAAAATTTGCGCAACATCCCTGGGCTGGCGAACATTGACCATAAATGAAACTTTCCTTAATAAAACACCAGCGAGGCTGGCGGGAAGGGAAAACCGCGTCTCTCTAATCATTAATGATATCAGCGATTTTTGACAGGCGAATTCTGCCTGTAATTCAGCAGAGATTATAAGAAAAAAATGTGATAAAACTTTCCGGACACAACGCAAACGATTTCACATTACTCTAATTAGGGTCGACGGTCATGATCCCACAGATTTCTCAGGCACCTGGCGTCGTTCAGCTGGTGCTTAATTTTTTGCAGGCACTGGAGCAACAGGGTTTTACAGGTGATACCGCCACGAACTATGCCGACAGGCTGACGATGGCCACCGATAACAGTATTTACCAGCTTCTTCCCGATGCCGTCGTTTTTCCTCGTTCAACGGCCGACGTGGCGCTGATTGCCCGGCTCGCCACGCAGGAGCGCTTCGCCTCGCTGGTCTTTACGCCGCGCGGCGGCGGCACCGGGACCAACGGTCAGGCGCTGAACCAGGGCATCATTATTGATATGTCGCGCTATATGAACCGCATCATTGAGATCAATCCTGAAGAGGGATGGGTGCGGGTCGAAGCGGGCGTGATCAAAGATCAGCTTAACCAGTACCTCAAACCGTACGGCTACTTCTTCGCACCTGAACTCTCCACCAGTAACCGCGCCACCATTGGCGGGATGATCAACACGGATGCCTCCGGCCAGGGCTCGCTGGTCTACGGCAAAACCTCCGATCACGTACTGGGCGTGCGAGCGGTTCTGCTGGGAGGCGATATCCTCGATACCCAGCCGATGGCGGTGGAGCTGGCGGAAACGCTGGGCAAAGATAACACCGCCAGCGGGCGTATTTATCGTACCGTGCTGGAGCGCTGCCGCGACAACCGGCAGCTGATCCTCGATAAATTCCCCAAACTGAACCGCTTCCTGACCGGGTACGACCTGCGCCACGTCTTTAACGATGACCTGACCCAGTTTGATTTAACCCGCGTGCTGACCGGCTCCGAAGGGACGCTGGCGTTTATCACCGAGGCGCGGCTGGATATCACCCGGTTGCCGAAGGTGCGTCGCCTGGTGAACGTCAAATATGACTCGTTCGACTCCGCGCTGCGCAATGCGCCGTTTATGGTGGAAGCCCAGGCGCTGTCAGTGGAAACCGTTGACTCTAAAGTGCTCAATCTGGCCCGGGAAGATATCGTCTGGCACTCCGTTAGCGAGCTGATTACCGACGTGCCGGGTAAAGAGATGCTGGGTCTTAATATCGTGGAATTTGCCGGCGATGACGCAGCGCTTATCGACAGCCAGGTGACCACGCTGTGTCAGCGACTGGACGAACTGATTGCCCATGGCGAAGGCGGCGTGATCGGCTGGCAGCTCTGTAACGATCTGGCCGGTATCGAGCGTATCTACGGGATGCGGAAAAAAGCCGTGGGGCTGCTCGGCAATGCCAAAGGGGCGGCGAAGCCGATTCCGTTTGCCGAAGATACCTGCGTTCCCCCTGAGCACCTGGCGGATTATATCGTTGAGTTTCGCGCCCTGCTGGACAGCCACGGCCTGAGCTACGGCATGTTCGGCCACGTGGATGCCGGGGTGCTGCATGTGCGTCCTGCGCTGGATATGTGCGACCCGCAGCAGGAGATCCTGATGAAGCAGATCTCCGATGAGGTGGTGGCCTTAACCGCCAAATACGGCGGTCTGCTGTGGGGCGAACATGGGAAAGGGTTCCGCGCGGAATACAGCCCGGCGTTCTTCGGTGAACAGCTCTATGCGGAGCTGCGTAAGGTGAAGGCGGCTTTCGACCCGCATAACCGCCTCAACCCGGGTAAAATCTGCCCGCCTGAAGGTGTCGATGCCCCGATGCTGCAGGTGGACGCCGTCAAGCGCGGCACCTACGACAGACAGATCCCGATTGCGGTGCGTTCCTCCTGGCGCGGCGCGATGGAGTGCAACGGCAACGGCCTGTGCTTTAACTTTGATGTCAAAAGCCCGATGTGTCCGTCGATGAAAATCACCAGCAACCGTATTCACTCGCCAAAAGGGCGGGCGACGCTGGTGCGCGAGTGGCTGCGCCTGCTCGCCGACCGCGGGGTTGATCCGCTCCGGCTCGAGCAGGAGTTACCGGAAAAACGCGCCAGCCTGCGCTCGCTTATCGAGCGCACCCGCAACAGCTGGCATGCCAGCAAGGGCGAGTATGATTTCTCCCACGAGGTGAAAGAGGCGATGTCCGGCTGTCTGGCCTGTAAAGCCTGCTCCACCCAGTGCCCGATAAAAATCGACGTGCCGGAATTCCGCTCGCGTTTCCTGCAGCTTTACCACACGCGCTATCTGCGTCCGGTGCGCGACCATCTGGTGGCGACGGTAGAGAGCTACGCGCCGCTGATGGCGCGAGCGCCAAAGACCTTTAACTTCTTTATTAACCAGCCGCTGGTGCGCAAACTTTCTGAAAAGCATATCGGGATGGTCGATCTGCCGCTGCTCTCGGTGCCCTCTCTTCAGCGCCAGCTCGTCGGGCATCGCTCGGCGAACATGACCCTGGAGCAGCTGGAGGCGCTCACGCCTGAGCAAAAAGCGAAGATAGTACTGGTGGTGCAGGATCCGTTTACCAGCTACTACGATGCAGAGGTGGTGGCGGACTTCATCCGCCTGTCAGAAAAGCTGGGCTATCAGCCGGTGGTCCTGCCATTCTCGCCTAACGGCAAGGCGCAGCACATTAAGGGCTTCCTGACGCGCTTTGCGAAGACCGCGCAGAAAACGGCTGATTTCCTGAATCGCGTGGCGCAGCTGGGGATACCGATGGTCGGCGTCGATCCGGCGCTGGTGCTGTGCTACCGCGATGAATATAAGCAGACGCTGGGCGACAAGCGTGGCGATTTCAACGTGCTGCTGGTGCATGAGTGGCTGCCGGCGGCTCTGGAAGGCAAAGCGGTTCAGGATGTCAGCGGTGAACCGTGGTACCTGTTCGGTCACTGCACCGAAGTCACCGCATTGCCTGGCGCCCCCGCACAATGGGCCTCTGTCTTTGCCCGGTTCGGCGCAAAGCTTGAGAGCGTCAACGTGGGCTGCTGCGGAATGGCCGGCACCTACGGACATGAAGTGAAAAACCATGCCAACTCGCTCGGCATTTACGAGCTGTCCTGGCATCAGGCGATGCAGCGTTTACCGCGAAACCGCTGCCTGGCGACGGGCTACTCCTGTCGAAGCCAGGTGAAACGGGTCGAAGGTAACGGGGTACGCCACCCATTGCAGGCTTTGCTGGAGATTATTGGATGATCTGGAAACGCGCTGTCACGCTACAGGCGTTAAACGCCATGGGCGAGGGGAATATGGTCGGGCTGCTGGATATCCAGTTTACCCGCATCGGCGAGAACGATCTGGAGGCGACCATGCCTGTCGATCACCGCACGCATCAGCCGTTTGGCCTGCTGCACGGCGGCGCCTCCGTGGTGCTGGCCGAAACGCTGGGCTCGGTGGCGGGGTATCTCTGCACCGAAGGGGAGCAGAAGGTTGTCGGGCTTGAGGTGAATGCTAACCACATTCGCTCGGTGCGCAGCGGGCGCGTGCGCGGTATTTGCCGTGCGCTGCACGCCGGTAGCCGTCATCAGGTGTGGCAGATCGATATTCGCGATGAGCAGGACCGTCTGTGCTGCTCTTCGAGGCTGACGACGGCGGTTGTATAAATTTTCCTGATGTTTTTGCAATCGGTCAAAAACTAGCCAGCAGGTTGTGGTATACTGGTCAGGTTTTGTACATAAGCGAGGACATCATGGATACTGAAATAACCCCAACACAGCTGGCAATTGAATATTTACGTCGCGATAAGAGCAACCTGTCTCCGGCGCAGTATCTGAAAAAGCTGAAACAGCTTGAGCTGGAATTTACAGATTTGCTGGCGCTCTCTTCGAATGAGCTGAAAGAAGAGATCTATTTTGCCTGGCGGTTGGGCGTTCACGTCCATTGAGAGCGTAAAAAGGCCGCAACCGCGGCCTTTTTTGTCTCCGGAATTCAATATTTAGCGGGCAGTTTATTGATTTTAATGAGCCGTCCCTCTTCCATTTCGATAAACCCCCCGGTTTTTAAATCCGCGAGGATCCGCATCACGCCGCTGCGGGAAAGCTGGGTCTTGTCGCGAATGTAGCGCTCAGCGGTAATCCCCTGGCGATAAGACTCATCTTCATTCATCAATAACATCAGCTGCTGGCGGATCATCTCATAGGCCGTTGGGGCGCCCTTCGGCATGACGGTGTTGTAGAGCCGGTTGTACATAAACATCAGATGGTTAGACAGCAGCCCCCATAGCGCCTTCTCCTGAATGAGGACGTTGAGCTCCCGGGTGGGCAACAGGCCAATTTTGCAGGGGGTCACCGTTTTCAGGTAGTCGTCAAAAAAGATGTCATTCAGGTTGGCCACACCAAAAAACGCCGGGCTTTTCGCCGTCGACAGCATCAGATTGTCGCTGCGTCGGTAAATGGCCACGGTGCCTTCCAGGATCAAATAACTCATCCCCTGACCGTTGACCACCAGATCCAGTTGCTCCCCGCGACCGGTGTTACGAATCGCAGAGTAAGGTTGTAAGTGCGTAATCAGCTCTTGTGCATAAGGGGAGCCACGTCGTGGCTTTTCTGTGGTGGACATAACCTGAACCTGAAAGAATCATCTTTCTGATTATAGCGTTACTCGTTTTCGCCAGCACCACCTGGGTCAGTATTTCCTCGGTAAATGGTGTATATCAAGCAGCACGCCGCGCTCCATTGTAATGTACTGCCCGGTGCGCAGTTCGGCCAGGATCCGCATAATCCCGCTGCGCGACAGCCAGGTTCGACTCTGTATATACGCAGCCGCCGTGGTGTTCATCCGTATTGCTTCCGGCTCCTGCATCAACTCCACCAGTTGAAACCGGATGATGTCATAGGCCGACATCTGTGAGATCCGCGAGCAGTGTTCGTAGACCCGGGAGGCGGTATAGATCAGCAGATGCGAAAAGGGTTCCCACAAATTGTGTTGCGCAATCGTGCTGTTAAAACGTTCCAGCGAAACGGCCGCGAGTTCAGAGGTTTCCAGCGCCCGGACGTACAGATGTTCTGACGAGAACTGACTGCTGACGCCGAGAATAAACGGCGAGGATTCAGAATTTAATACAATGCCATCTCCCCGACGGTGCAACGCCACGCTGCCCTGCAGAAGTAAAAAACACTGACGATCGGCGTGATGGTAATAGTGAACCACTTCCCCTCTGGACAGAATGCGTCTTTCTGTCAGGGGAAGAAGAGTATTAATTAATTTCTCGATGTGCTTATAGGGTTTTGCAGTCAGCACCGGGGTTTTTTCAATATCGACTTCGGGAGCCATTCGGGTGTTCATCAGAGACCTCACTTACGGATGCGATCATTTTTTGATCGGCATAAAGAAT
The DNA here is from genome assembly GCF_026319105.1 of Enterobacter sp. HSTU-ASh6. Taxonomy (NCBI): domain Bacteria; kingdom Pseudomonadati; phylum Pseudomonadota; class Gammaproteobacteria; order Enterobacterales; family Enterobacteriaceae; genus Enterobacter; species Enterobacter sp. HSTU-ASh6. The sequence continues at coordinate 83,910 of NZ_WSPD01000017.1, forward strand.
TATCTTAAAAAACAGCGAGTCGTGGAATGTTTACGGCAGGTCTAAAAATAGACCGCAAGATGTTGTAGTCCTAATTATATGAATTTTAAGGTTGTCTTTTACGGGTCTAAAAGTAGACCCGTAATAATGGCATTGAGATAATTCTAAAGAGAATTGTTTTAATTTTGTTAAACCTGAGTCTACAGCTAGACCTCAAATAGATTGTGCGCCGAAAAAGAGTTGTATAAATTTTACTCGTCGGCAGGCATAACCCGAAATGTTTAAGCTGAGCTATGAAGCGACGTTATTTAATGGGCACCTGACAATATATAAATGACAAGGTGAGGTGGCGGTGAACAGCATTAAACCGCTTTGTCTGGATTTCTGTAATAAATAAAGTGATACAGGATTTACTTATGAAAAATAAAATGATGATAGCAATGCTGGCAATCGGCTCCACTCTGGCAACGACGCACGCTTTTGCCGCAGCCGGTACCGTTAACTTTAACGGTAATATTCTGGATTCCGCCTGCGATGTGGATGTCGCGTCTCAGAATCAGGTCGTGGTATTAGGGGATCATTATAAAACGGAGTTCCCAACCACCGGCGCCAGAACGGCAGCAACGCAGTTTAATATTGTGTTGAAAAACTGTCCGGTGACGGTGACCAGCGCCAAAGTGCGTTTTGATGGTACGCCGGATGCCACCAATGCCAGCCTGCTGGCGATTGATTCGTCTGCGGCGGGGGCGGCGACCGGGGTGGCCATTAACCTGATGACGGCCGATAAGGCGGATCTCCCGCTTCATGGCAGCAACAGCTACAGCTATGTGCTGAGCAGCACGGCGGATAATACCCTGAGCTTCTATGCCCAGTATATTTCCACCGCAGCGACAGTCACCGCTGGCCCGGCAAACTCTGTCGCTAACTTCTCAGTGATCTATAACTGATATTTTGCAGAATCATTAAGGGGCCAACCCGGCCCCTTTGTTGTATGAGGTTTATCATGCGTTTTATCACCACGACAGGACTGGCCCTGGCGCTGTCTGCGCTCACGCTGACCACAGCCAACGCCGGCGTTATTATTGGCGGCACCCGCCTCATCTTCGATGGGGCTAAAAAAGAAGCGTCAATAAGCATAAATAACCCTGACAGTACGCCCTATTTAATTCAGTCATGGATAGATATGCAGGAAGGGAATTCAGGTAAAGCGCCTTTTATTATTACACCGCCATTATATCGCCTGGATGGCGGACAAAAAAACATTGAGCGAATTGTAATGACGGGTGCATTGCCACAGGAACGGGAAAGTCTGTTCTGGCTGAATATTAAAGCGATTCCGTCGGCATCAAAACAGACGAACTCCCTGCAAATTGCAGTGAAAACCCGCATCAAACTGATTTACCGGCCTGAATGTCTGCGGGCGTCAACACCAGAGGAACAGGCCAATAAATTAACCTGGCAACGAACAGGAAATAACCTTGAGGTCAAAAATCCCACGCAATACGTCATTAATTTTAATGAAATTACGCTGGCGGGGAAAAAACTGGATGACGTGACGTACGTTTTACCCGGCGCTTCAGCCCGGTTTGCATTACCGAATGAAGTAAGGGGAAATTCACTCACGTTTAAAATCATTAATGACTATGGCAGTCCCGGCGTTTTACACCAGGCCAGTTTGTAATGTGTTAGCAAACGGCAACGCCCGTATTTATCAGGTAATTCGTCATGACAGTAATAAACAGGATGCGGCCTGCACGCCTGGCGACGTTTATCGCCCTGGCGTTTGCCGGATCCTCTCCGACGCTCTGTGCCAGTGTGGCATTTAACACGGATCTGATAGAGCTGGATAATCCCGGCATGGATAAAGCCGATCTGTCGGCTTTTGAATCAGGCTCTCAGGCGCCGGGGAACTACCATGTCGATATTATTGTTGACGACGCGTTAGTGGAGACGGGGGATATTCGCTTTACCGCAGGCAAAAACGAGAATGGCGATGAGACATTGCAGCCGTGCCTGAGCAGTGAACAATTAAAACGCTGGGGGGTTAAAACCGCATTATTTCCCGCACTCAGTGCGGAACCGGGCGAATGTGTCAATCTTCAGGCGATACCGCAGGCCAGTGCAGATTTCCAGTTTAGCGCCCAGCGCCTTGTGCTCAGCATCCCTCAGGCAGCCATCGACCTGCCGGCGAGAGGTTATGTCCCGCCGCAGATGTGGGATGAGGGGATAACCGCAGCCATGCTCAATTACAGCCTGAGCGGGGCGACCAGCCGGGCGAAAACGGGCGCGGGGGCCAGCAGCAACAGCCAGTATGCGAACCTGCGTCCGGGGATCAATATCGGGCCGTGGCGTTTACGCAACTACACCACCTGGTCGCGGGATCCTTCCGGCAAGGATCAATGGGACACGGTCTACAGCTACCTGCAACGCGCCGTGATCCCGCTGAAAGCGCAGCTTACCGTCGGGGACAGTTCCGCCCCGGCGGATGTGTTTGACAGTATGCCGTTTCGCGGCGTCCAGCTGGCGTCGGACGATGACATGCTGCCGGATTCCCTGAAGGGCTATGCGCCTGTGGTACGCGGGATCGCGCGCACCAATGCCCAGGTGGTGATCCGCCAGAATGGCTATCAGATCTACCAAAGCTATGTGGCGCCGGGCGCGTTTGAGATTAGCGATATGTACCCCACCGGCGGCGCGGGCGACTTAGACGTGACCATCAAAGAGGCGGATGGCAGCGAGCAGCATTTCACGCTGCCGTATGCCTCGGTACCGGTATTGCAGCGCGAGGGACGGCTGAAATATGCCCTCTCCGCGGGACAGTATCGCGCCTATAACAGCAGCGTGGAGAAAACCCCGTTTGGCCAGATCACCGCGATTTATGGCCTGCCGGATGGCATTACGCTCTATGGCGGCGTGCAGGGTTCCGGCAAGTACCAGTCCCTGGCGCTTGGAGTAGGTAAAAACATGGGCGATTTCGGTGCGCTTTCCGCGGATATCACCCAGGCCAGGTCATCACCGGCCGATATCGCAAAAACGCAGGGGCAGTCCTTGCGAGCGCGTTACAGCAAGAACCTGCTCAATACCGGCACAAATTTTTCGATTGCAGGATACCGCTATTCAACCCGTGGCTATTACGGGATGCAGGAAGTGCTGGATTCCTTCGGGGACAGCGGCGCACTTCAGGAGAGACGGCGCAATCGCGTGGAGCTGACGATGAGCCAGACGCTGGGTGGAAACCTGGGCGCGCTGACGCTGAGCGCCGCACGGGAGGATTACTGGAACGCCGACAAATCAATGGCGTCATGGAGTGTCGGTTACAACAATTACTGGCACAACATCAGCTATGGCGTGACCTGGACATTCAGTAAAAACGGCAGCCCGGCGTCATCCGGTAGCGGGGGTACGAAATCCTGGGATCGCGACCAGCTTCTGGCGTTTACCGTCAGCGTGCCGCTGGACAAATTTCTGCCGCAGACGTGGACCAACTATGGCCTGAACGCCAGTCAGAATAATGGCACAACACACAATCTCGGCATGAATGGGGTTGCTCTCGAAAACAGCGCCCTGAACTGGAATATCCAGCAGGGCTACGGCACCGATGGCGTGGGTTATACCGGCAATATGAACGGCGACTATAAAGGCACATACGGCGAGGTCTCGGCGGGCTATGGCTACGACACCAGTAGTGAGCGCCTGAATTATGGCTTACAGGGCGGCATCCTTGCGCATGCTGACGGCATTACGCTGTCGCAGCCGCTGGGGGAAACCAACGCGTTAATCAAAGCCCCTGGCGCGCACGGCGTCAATATTCGCAATCAGGCTGGCGTGCGGACGGATTACCGGGGCTACACGGTGGTGAATAACCTCTCCGTGTACCGGAAAAACGATCTCGCCCTCGATCCTGAGAATATGCCCGAGGATGTGGAGCTGGAGATCAACACGCGCACGGTCACGCCGACACGCGGTGCGGTCGTGAAAGCCGATTACCTCTCCAAAGTGGGACGCCGGGTGCTGATGACCTTAATGGACAATAACCGTTTCGTGCCGTTTGGCGCGGTGGTCACGCTGGAGGGAGACACCAGCAGCAGTTTTATCGTCGGCGATCGCGGTCAGGTCTATTTAACCGGCCTGCGCGAACAGGGCACCGTTCTGGCGACTTGGGGGACGCAATCCCACCAGCAGTGTCGGGCGGATTTTAATCTGCCGAAAGGATCTCAGTATGGTGGCATCGCTGACATTAGCGTCACGTGTCGCCAGGAGCATTAATATGAAGTTCATCAACGCTATTTTACTGCTGTGTTGTCTGTGCGGCTGGCAAGTGGCCAGGGCAGGGACCTGCACCACTATTACGCCGCAGCTGTCGACGCTATCGGTGGGGACCATTAATGTTCAACGTGATACGCCTGTCGGCACGGTGATTTTTTCCGGCACGGGAAGCATGACAGGCAGCTATCTGACAGGGTGTACCAATCCCTTAATGCTGGGTTTTAGCATGCGCTATAACAATGCCACGCTGAGCAGCTACGGCAATCATGTGTATAACACCAACGTCAGCGGCATAGGCATTCGGTTTTCTTCAAATGCCTATTTCGAGAACCCGAGCAATACATTCTCTTACAGTGCGCAGACCTCTTATGTCGACTGGTATGGCGGCCGGGTCGAGCTGGTGGTGACCGGCCCGGTGTCATCCGGTGCCTTAACGCCGGGGGTCATCGGCGTGGTCACGCTCCAGGGCAGCGACGGGGTTTATCGTGACGGGCTGACCGAGCAACTTACCGGCGGAACCATCAACGCCCTGGCATGCACGATCAGTACGCCACAGCTGACGTTCCCGCTTGGTGATATTCCGGCATCCGCGTTTGGCACCGTAGTGGGGACCACGCCGGGCGTGGCGCAGAATACACAAAATCTGGGATTAACCTGCAGCGCTGGCACCAATATTACGGTCTCGCTCAGCGGAATACAGAATCCCGACAGTGCAAATACCAGCGTGATGGCCTTAACGGGGCAGGGGAGTGCCGGTACGGCAAAAGGTGTCGGCGTGCAGCTTTTATATAACGGTACGCCGCTGGCATTAAATAGCCGTCTGTTATTAAAACAATCTGCGGGTGGACAAGAGACGCTCCCGTTAACGGCGCGTTATTACCAGACCTTAACCTCCGTTGAGTCCGGCTCCGCGAATGCCTCCGCCACGCTAAATCTGACGTACCAGTAACAGGTGGAGTGATGAAATTACATTATCAGCGTGGGCTTATTTTGCTTTTATTCTGCGGGCACACGTTCGCGGCTGACAGCGTGAATCTTGGCGTCACGGGAAATATCGTTGCCTCGCCCTGTATCTTTAACGGCGGGAGCACCAGTATGGATATTAATCTTGGGAATATACAGGCCACCAATATGGCGACGCCGGGGTCATCATCCGATCCGGTGCCTTTTAACCTGCTGTTTACCCAGTGTCCGGCGGGAACCCGTAGCGTCACGGTCTCGTTCACAGAAAGCCCCGATCCGCTCGCCGGGGCGGACTACTATATGAACAGCGGCTCGGCGACAAACGTGGCGGTCGCCATGCGTGAGGCCGGAACCGGGACGCTAAAGGGAACAGGTTCCAGAATAACGCAAACTATTGCGGCAGACAGAACCGCCACGATGGCCATGCAGGCGTCGGTCAAATCGGTTAGCGGCGGCGCGACGCCGGGGAGTATCAGTGCAGTCGTTGTGATGACGATGCAATATAACTGAGATGTCAGCGTTGACGTTCCTCACTCATTAAGGACAGTGGTACTTGCTATGTTGAATATTCTTATTCAGGAAGCCGATCAATTTTTTCGCAGTGGACTGCAGCATTTTTTTATGGATTTCTTTTTGCGTAATTTTAAACAGCCGATCCACTTCGCGACGCAATTTAGCCATGAAAACGTCAGCACTGCCGATATTATCGTGCTCTCCCTCTGTAAAGGGGAGACGCTCACCTGTATTCCAGAATTACAGGCCCGCCAGAAAGGGATCGTGATAGGACTGGTGGAGGATGCGCCGGGCGTTTCGGCATTTAACGCCTGTTTCCAGGATATTCTTTTTATTCCGCGTAATGTCTCGCTCGATAGCCTGAGCGAGATGCTGTTTCTCGCCTGGTATCGCACGCAGGCGCCCGGTTATATCTGGAAAAAAATAAGCTGCTGTGAATGCCAGTATAAAATATTATCGCCCCAGCAAATTCGCATTATGGTGAATTTTTACCGGGGGCTATCGGTAGTGCAGGTGGCCCGGGCGCTGGAGATGAATGATAAAACTGTCTTTACGCATAAATATATGATGATGCAGAAATTCAATCTGCGAACGGATTTTGAACTGATTGCGCTGATTCGTAAAATGGTGGAGAAAAAGAGTTACCCGAACCTGCTGCGTGACTATCTGGTCAATCATTACGGGGAGTGTGTTCCCGTGATGCAGTGAATTACAAAACATAGTGCACGGTTATGCGCCTTTAGAATAGCGAGCGCGTCATGGTACTTTTTATGCTTTATAAAATGACGCCTTCGCTATGCATATTCATAAAACTATCAAGCCGCTTTTTTTTACTAAGTTTCAGTGCGTTGGGCCAGAGTGCTTAATGTCATGCTGTCGTGGCTGGACGATCAACATTGATAAGAAAACCCACCAGAAATATCTCCTCTCCTCGCACCCGGGCATTGCCGCCATTGCCAAAGAGAATCTCATCCTGCAGCGCAAGGGCAAGAGCAGCTATTCCAGAATCAGGCTCAACGAAAACGGGGACTGTCCGTTTATCGATGAAAACAAGCTCTGCATGGTACACCGTGATTTAGGGGAAGAGGCGCTGTCGCCTACCTGCAGTATCTATCCCCGCAACTCAACCCGCTATCAGGATGAGACGCGACATACGATGACGCTCTCCTGTCCGGAAGTGGTGCGACGTGTGCTGTTTGACCCGGATGCCATGCTGCTTCAGGAGCAGGATGAGCTTGTGGCGCGCTATAAAACAAACCTGATTGGGCAGCGCCAGTCTGCTTCGCAGACGCAGCAGGTGATCCATCTCTTTGCCTGGAATATCATCCAGTCGCCATCCCGTAACATTGAAGAGAATTTAATGGCGCTGGCACAGTTTATTCTCTGTCTTCAGCACGTTAACTTTGATTTGCATAATAGATTTGCGGAAGTGGAACGTTTCTACGACGCGTTACTGACTGAACTGCAAAGCGGAAAATCGCTGATGGATTCCGGTAATCTGGCCCGTTCAAACGCGATGAAATATCTTGCGCTGTCGGTAATGGGAACCAACGTGGCGAAAGATTCGGCCCGGGACGGTTTTATTCTGGAAGGGCATCAGCACATTGCCGCGTATCTGGATATTGCCGGTTCAGACGACCCGGCCGACCTGGAGGCGAAGTTCGACAAGATTAATCAGCAGTGGCGTACACTGTGTGAGGATTCCTGTTTGTCAGAGCCTTATGTGTTACGCAATTATCTGCTGTATAAACTCTACAGCAGCTATTTCCCCGGCAAAAACACGGCAACCATCATGCGACAGTTTTATCGTATGGTGCTGGACTTTTTCTACGTCAAATGCATTCTCAGCGTTAAATCGATGCAGGGTGAAATCGACCAGCAGGTGGTGATGAAAACCATCGCCAGCCTGTCAGAAAAGACCATGCACAATTCGACCATTGATGCGCGCATGGACTTTGCAATTAATAAAATCAACGGCGGTGATGATTTATCCTGCCTGCTGTTAATTGGATAAACGCGCAATGTGTCAGAGGCCCACGCTGTGAGCCTCTTTTTACTCACACATTCACTGCGCTGATCAACCGGGTCTTCATCGATTGATAGGCAGACGCCGCATAGTCCTCAGCCCAGCGCTGGTCCTCAATCGCTTCCAGTTGCACTGCGCAGTACTTCGTTTCCGGCGTTTTGGAGATGGGGTCGAGATTATCCTGGGTCAGCTCGTTGCAGGCGCCGATCCACCACTGATAGGTCATGTAGACGGCCCCGGCGTTGATGCGCTCGCTGATGCTGGCGCGGGTAATCACTTTGCCGCGACGCGAACGCACCCAGACCAGCTGCCCGTCAGTAATGCCCAGTTTGTCCGCATCGGCAGGGTTCAGTTGCACCCGGCCGGGCTCGTCGGCCAGGCTTTGCAGCGCGGCGCAGTTACCGGTCATGGAGCGGCAGGAGTAGTGTCCCACTTCGCGCACCGTACAGAGCACCAGCGGGTAATCGTCATCAGGCGTTTCTGCCGGCGCGCGCCACGGCGCGGCAAACAGTTGCCCCTTACCGGTTGGGGTGTCGAACTGATTATCTTTGTACAGGTACGGTGTGCCGGGGTGATCCAGCGTCGGGCACGGCCACTGCACGTGGCCCATCTCGCCCATTTTTTCATAGGTTACCCCGTAGAAAAGCGGGCACAGCTCGCGCATCTCATCCCAGATCTGCTGGTTAGTGTCGTAGTGCATGGGGTAACCCATCTCGGTGGCGAGCAGGCTGATAATCTCCCAGTCGCGCTTCACGTTGCCGCTGGCCTCGATGGCTTTGCCGAAACGCTGGAATCCCCGGTCGGCACAGGTAAAGACGCCGCCGTGTTCACCCCAGGAGGTTGCCGGGAGCAGAACGTCCGCCACTTCCGCCGTTTTGGTCATGAAGATGTCCTGAACCACGACAAAATCCAGCGCTTCAAAACCGCTGCGCACCAGCCCGAGATCGGCCTCCGTTTGCAGCGGATCTTCCCCCATGATGTAGTAGGCCTTGATCTTGCCTTCCAGCGCCAGGTGCGGCACTTCGGTGATGCGCGTCCCGACCCGATCGTCCATCGCCGCAACGTCAATCCCCCAGGCGTCGGCGAACTTCTGCCGAACGGCCGGATCGGTGACATCCTGATAGCCGGGGAACATATTGGGCAGCACGCCCATATCACAGGCCCCCTGAACATTGTTTTGACCGCGCACCGGTCCGACGCCGACGGCAGGGCGACCGAGATTACCGGTCAACAGCGCCAGGCTTGCGAGCCCTTTGACCACATCAACGGCCTGACCAAACTGGGTGACGCCCATCCCCCACATCACGGTAGCGGAAGGGGCCGCCGCGAAGGTACGCATCGCCTGACGCACCTCACGGGCGGGGAGGCCGGTGAGATGTTCCACACGCTCTGGCGCATAGTCTTTTACCGTCTGCCGGTAGGCCTCAAGCCCTTCTGTAAAGCGTGCAACGTAGTTTTTGTCGTACAGCTCCTCTTCCAGCAGCACGTAGCCAAAGGCGTTCACCAGCGCCATGTTGCTGCCGTTTTTGAGCTGCAGATGCTGATCGGCAATTCGCGCCGTTTCAATGCGCCGCGGATCGCAGACGATAATTTTTGCGCCGTTTTCACGCGCTTTCAGCACGCGCCGGGCGACGATAGGGTGGGAGTCTGCGCAGTTATAGCCAAACACCAGCAGACATTTTGAGTTCTCAATATCGTTGATGGAATTACTCATCGCGCCATTGCCGAGGGTCTCCTGAAGCCCGGCAACGGATGGGCCATGACAGACGCGCGCGCAGCAGTCCACGTTGTTGGTGTTTAGCACCGCACGGGCAAATTTCTGCATCACATAGTTGGTTTCATTGCCGGTTCCACGGGAGGAGCCCGTGGTCATAATTGACCTTGGTCCGTGCTGCGCTTTAATGCTGCTGAGCCGGTGAGCGGTGTAACGGATAGCCTCTTCCCAGGTAACGGGGGTGAATGGCTCGCCTTTGTGGTAGCGGATCATTGGCTGGGTCAGGCGTGGGGTGAGCAGACGGGTATCGTTGAGGAAGTCCCAACCGTAAAATCCTTTCAGACATAAGGTGCCCTGGTTTGTTACCCCCTCTGCCGCTTCGGCACGGATGATACGGTTATTTTCTACGACAAGGTTTAATTTACAGCCTGCACCGCAGTACGGGCAGACGCTGGCGATCTTTTTCATCAATAACAGACCTGTTAAGAAATGAAGCAAAGTTGACTGGACAACCCAGTCCCGTACGTGGCGTTAAGCAGGAAGCGTGCCAGTTTCGGTTTGCTGGTTTTACAGGGTGTTATGCGGGGCGTTACGTGTCATCGTCAGGCTGTTCGTCAGTTTTGACGATGACACGTCGGGGGCGTGGCTGGCGGGAATTCAGAGATCGTCCATCGTGTAACCCACCACGATTTCCAGCGTTTTACGAATGACGTCCGCCTGAACCACGTCGTTAGTGGCTTCCAGCGTCTGAATAAGCCATAAGATGATCGCTTTATTAGACAGGTGACCCTCGGAGGCCAGAACACAGCGTACTGCAGTAGAAAAAATAGCGGACTCTTCAGCAAAACGATCGCCTGCGTGACGGAAATATTCCGCCAGCGCACTGTCTAAAAAAGCAGAGTGGTATTCGGGTTGAAGCTGAATATTTTGTCTCATTTGTTCTCACCGTAGCTGTTAAATTGCAGTCAATGTATTTTTTTGGGGTCGGACGGTTTTCCACTTCCAAATAACGGCACTACATTGTCTCTGTTATCGTTGAGAGGTCCCTCTCTTCTCGTTCGTCCTTGTGCGGTTCTGCGACGTGTAAAGGCGAGATTGTTAGAGCCGATGTCGGCAATCACCCTCGCAAGTGTCTCCCGCCGCCGGGGATCCTTTTCACAGGCTTTCATCGCCCGCAGACGCTGTAGCAATCCTTCGGTTGTCACAGGCCCCCGCTCTTTCAACAGAGAGAGAACGGCTTCACCGATAAGCTTGTCGATCAGACTGTCTGCGTCACTGCTGTTCATAACCTTACCGTTCGAAGAGCAGACCAAGCAGCATGTGGTAATGCTCTTCCTCTTCCGGCCCATCCGCTTTCTCGAGTCGGCTGAGCAGCTTGGTACAGAGCGATTTGCCATTCAGGTTTCGCCCGTCGCTGAGAATTTCTACTACCACCTGACCCAGCGTCTCCTGTTGGGTCGGAAGGGCGGCCTTTTCGAAGTACTGTGCGATCGCTGCTGCGGAATCTGTGGCGTAACCTTTCTGCTGCATGTTTCGCTCCTGTAAAATTTTGTAATCACTAACGTTACATTTAAGGTATACACAATTTCAAAATCTGTACACCCAAAATGTACAAATTTTGAATTTTTTTATGATATATTTTATAA
>NZ_WSPD01000018.1:0-93037 GCF_026319105.1 Enterobacter sp. HSTU-ASh6
CTGGCGGCTTTAGCGCGGTGGTCCCACCTGACCCCATGCCGAACTCAGAAGTGAAACGCCGTAGCGCCGATGGTAGTGTGGGGTCTCCCCATGTGAGAGTAGGGAACTGCCAGGCATCAAACAAGTGAAGAGGCCATCCGAAAGGATGGCCTTTTTGCGTTTCTGAACCAATGAATTTTGTAGGCCGGGTAAGGCAAAGCCGCCACCCGGCTAGTCAGGCCGCATTCCACGCCACAATAAATTCCGCAATCCCATCCACATCATTTAAATTCAGTACCGGAACCTCAAGCGGCAACATAACATCACTGGCGACGGCAATCACATGCTCATCAAGCGTTAATTCGCTGACATCATGCCCGGCATCGCTTCTGAACAGCAGGATCTTTGGCACGGCCTCATGCTTAAACCCCTCAACCAGCACCAGATCCAGCGTGGAATGATCCATTCGACTCACCAGGTACGCGAGATCCAGAGGCGCTTCATCCGGCGTTTCTGTCATTAATGCCCAGCGCTGAGAACTTGCCACCATCGTTTGCGCGGCACCCGCTTTACGCAACTCATAGCTATCTTTGCCCGGTTTATCGACATCCATATTATGGTGGGTGTGCTTGATCAGTCCGGGACGGATACCTCTGGTACACAGCGCAGGAATGAGCTTTTTTAACAACGTGGTTTTCCCGGTGCCACTCCAGGCAGAAATAGCCAGAACAGGTCTCATCTTTTCTCCTGCATCATCTGCAACTCTTCACACGTATTCACGTTCACAAACGCTGCTTTTACATCGCTAAAATCAACGGAATGGCCGCCAGACTGGCGCATGAAGACCATCACTCTGCGTTCGCCTGCCGTGAGGTACTCCTGCAGGGCAGGTGCGAGCGATCGGTGCATCAACGCAATAGCAGGATGGTCACGCTCCCCGTCGTGTACCCAAACCACGGGCGCTGTACCACGAAGCCGGAACAGCCGCTCGACAAGACAGGACGGAATAAAGGGCGTATCGCAGGGGCAGAAGATAAACCACTCGCCCTGAGACTGTTGCATAACGGAAAGCATACCGGCCAGCGGTCCCGGATAATCTTTCAGGTTATCCGGGTAAACGGCATACCCGCTGCGCTGGTAAGTGTCGATATGCCTGTTCGCACTGATGACCATTGTTGTCACCTGGTCTGCGAGTGTATCTGCGACACATTGCCATAGAGGTTTGCCGTTCAGACATTGTAACCCCTTATCTTTCCCACCCATTCGTGTCGCCCGGCCACCAGCCAGAACGACCCCAATGATTTCCTGGTTAAGATTCACGAATATCGCCTCTTTTATTGTGGGATTGACCCTGCTAACGTGTCACTCTAAATGAAAGGAGCACCACCATGAAATGTAAACGTCTGAATGAAGTTATTGAACTCCTCCAGCCCGCCTGGCAAAAAGAGCCAGAGCTGAATCTGATGCAATTTTTACAGAAACTGGCGAAAGAGTCAGGTTTTGACGGCGAACTGGCAGACCTTTCTGACGACATCCTGATCTATCATCTTAAAATGCGTGACTCTGCCAAAGATGCTGTTATTCCTGGTATTCAGAAAGATTATGAGGAAGATTTTAAGACTGCGCTGTTGCGCGCCCGAGGCGTAATTAAAGAGTAAAAGCTTGTAAGCGGCGGCACCGAAATCGCCACAAGATGATATCCTGAATCATTCGTATAATTTCCGGATGATCGGATGAACGACCAGGCTTTTACTTTCCAGACATTACACCCGGACACCATTATGGATGCCCTGTTTGAACAGGGCATTCGGGTGGATTCCGGGCTAACACCGTTAAACAGCTACGAAAACCGCGTCTATCAATTCCAGGACGAGGATCGTCAGCGCTTCGTCGTAAAGTTCTATCGTCCTGAACGCTGGTCCGCAGAACAGATTCAGGAAGAGCATCAGTTTGCCCACGATCTGCTGGATGACGATGTCCCCGTTGCCGCACCGCTAAAATTCAATAACCAAACGCTCCTGACGCACGAAGGGTTTTATTACGCGGTATTCCCGAGTCTGGGCGGTCGTCAGTTTGAAGCGGATAATATCGATCAGATGGAGTGGGTGGCTCGCTATCTGGGACGCATACATCAGACGGGGCGCAAAAAAGCCTTTATTTCCCGCCCGACTATTGGCATTCAGGAATACCTTCTGGAACCACGTGGCATATTCGAAACATCAGCCATGATCCCCACTGCGCTAAAGGATGATTTCCTCAACGCTACCGATAAGCTTATTGCTGCGGTGAAAACCTGCTGGCGTGACGATATTTCCGTCCTGCGTCTGCATGGCGATTGTCACGCCGGAAATATTCTCTGGCGCGATGGCCCGCTCTTTGTCGATCTTGATGATGCGCGTATGGGGCCAGCGGTTCAGGATCTGTGGATGCTGCTCAATGGTGACAAAGCCGAGCAACGCATGCAGCTTGAAACCATTATTGAAGCCTATGAAGAATTTAGCCCATTTAATTCAGACGAAATTGCCCTGATTGAGCCTTTACGTGCTATGCGTTTTGTTTATTATCTCGCATGGTTAATCAGGCGTTGGGACGATCCCGCATTTCCTCGAAATTTCCCGTGGCTTACCGGAGAGGATTACTGGCGTAGCCAGATATCTACATTTACTGAGCAGGTCAAGGTTCTTCAGGAGCCCCCTCTGCAATTAACGCCGATGTATTAATTGGACACACCCAGGAGAGAGTTAATCATGAAAAAAATTTGGCTGGCGCTGGCAGGTATGATTCTGGCATTTAGCGCTTCTGCTGCGCAGTTTACCGACGGCAAACAGTACATCACGCTGGACAAACCGGTCGCTGGCGAGCCACAGGTTCTGGAGTTCTTCTCGTTCTATTGCCCACACTGCTATCAGTTTGAGCAGGTGCTGCATGTTTCTGACAACGTGAAGAAAAAACTGCCGGAAGGCACCAAAATGACCAAGTACCATGTTGAGTTCCTGGGTCCATTGGGCAAAGACCTGACTCAGGCATGGGCGGTGGCTATGGCATTGGGCGTGGAAGATAAGATCACGTCGCCAATGTTTGAAGCCGTACAGAAAACCCAGACTGTTCAGACCACTGCGGATATCCGTAAAGTGTTCGTTGATGCTGGCGTGAAAGGTGAAGAGTACGATGCAGCATGGAACAGCTTCGTAGTGAAATCACTGGTTGCCCAGCAGGAAAAAGCGGCGGCTGACCTCCAGCTTCAGGGCGTTCCGGCGATGTTTGTTAACGGCAAATATCAGCTGAACATGCAGGGCATGGATACCAGCAGCATGGATATCTTCGTACAGCAGTATGCAGATACCGTGAAATACCTGGTTGAGAAGAAGTAATCTCACTAATGTAAAAACGCCGGTCACTGACCGGCGTTTTTGTATGAAGATTTTATATTGTCTATCTGTTCGTCTTTCTCTTTCCAGAGCGTATTAAGCCACTGCTGGAAACGACGTTTGAAATTCTTATCGTTTACGTAGTCACCGTGCAGTTCAGCGTCTATCGGCACCAGCTCAACACGGACAACAATGCGCGTCAGTTTGCCGCTGAGCATATCGAAGAACGGCGTCTTATCGTTTGCCGGATAGCAGAGCGTGACGTTCAGCAGTTTATCGAACTGTGCGCCCAGCACATTCAGCGCCATCGCTATCCCCGCAGCCTTTGGCGGCAGCAGGTTTTGATAAGGGGAGCGCGTTTGCTGGCGCTTCTCTTGTGTAAACCGGGAGCCTTCAACGAAGTTCACGATGGTGGTGGGATGCGCGCGAAATTTTTCACAGGAACGGCGTGTTGTCTCCACGTCCTTACCGCGACGTTCTGGATGACGAATCAAATAGCTGCGCGAATAGCGTTTCATAAACGGCATATCGAGCGCCCAGCAGGCCAGTCCGATAAAAGGCACCCACGCGAGCTGCTGTTTCAGGAAGTATTTGTTCATGGGGATGTGCTTGCGGAAAAGCACACACAACACCACGATATCAGCCCAACTGTGATGATTACAGATCAGCAGATACCAGTTCTTTTTATTAAGGTTTTCCAGCCCTTCGACGTCCCACTTCAGATGCGGGTTCAGGCGCAGCAGGATCGCCAGACCTTCGCACCAGCAGTACATCATGAAGTTACAAAATGCGGATACGGCTCGCCACACCACAGGGACAGGCAGCAGCAGTTTAATGATCCCGGCGATAATGATCGGCACAGAGCAGGCGATAGTCACCAGGATAGTTAAAATGATGCTTAACAGTAAAGTTATTGCAGCGAGCAATCTCGACATGATGAGTCTTTTCAAGTAATTAGCTTTAAATGAGCGGCCGGCTATTTGGCGCTGGGCGCTGATTTTACCAGAAAACAGACAAAGTAATGGCGCTTTCATGTCAGAAGTGGGCCGCTTTTACCCTGGCGCAGAAGATTTCTCTATGATTCTTCGCTTATCAAGGCTTATATCCACATAGACTAAATTGTCATCAGTTGGCTCTATAGATAGGATCCAACACACTAACAATATGATTATTAAGATCTAAATATCATCCCATATGTCTTTTTTGCGTCTGTTATTCATATGAAGTGAAAATATACACAAACTTATCCACAGTTTTATTTTTGCGAGCGATCCTGACGATCGCAAAATCTTTTCCTGTATCTGGCGCTAATACCTGATGTTTTCATCCTTCTGTGGCATCCTTTAGGCATAAATTGATTAAAGGCACGGACATTATGGTTCAGATCCCAGAAAACCCTCTTATTCTCGTCGATGGCTCTTCTTACCTGTATCGGGCGTACCATGCGTTTCCTCCTCTGACCAACAGCGCAGGGGAACCTACCGGCGCAATGTACGGCGTGCTGAATATGCTGCGCAGCCTGATCCTTCAGTATCAGCCAACCCATGCGGCCGTCGTTTTCGATGCGAAAGGTAAAACTTTCCGCGATGAGTTGTTTGAGCATTACAAATCCCACCGTCCGCCAATGCCTGACGATCTGCGTGCGCAGATTGAGCCGCTGCACGCCATGGTGAAAGCGATGGGTCTGCCGCTGCTGGCCGTATCAGGCGTTGAAGCGGATGACGTCATCGGTACGCTGGCGCGTGAAGCAGAAAAGATGGGCCGTCCGGTACTGATCAGCACCGGTGATAAAGATATGGCGCAGCTGGTGACGCCAGGGATCACCCTGATTAACACCATGACTAACACCATTCTGGGGCCGGAAGAGGTGGTCGCAAAGTATGGCGTGCCGCCAGAGCTGATTATCGATTTCCTCGCGTTGATGGGCGACTCCTCGGATAATATCCCTGGTGTGCCGGGCGTCGGTGAAAAAACGGCACAGGCGCTGCTGCAGGGGCTGGGCGGGCTGGATACGCTTTACGCGGAGTCGGATAAAATCGCCGGGCTCTCCTTCCGTGGGGCAAAAACCATGGCCGGAAAACTGGAAGAGAACAAAGAGGTGGCTTATCTCTCTTATCAGCTGGCGACCATCAAAACCGATGTCGAACTGGAACTGGGCTGTGAACAGCTGGAGGTACAACAGCCTTCCGCTGACGCGCTGCTGAGCCTGTTTAAGAAATACGAATTTAAACGCTGGACCACTGACGTGGAAGCCGGTAAATGGCTGCAGGCAAAAGGGGCCAAACCTGCTGCAAAGCCGAAGGAAACCATTGTTATTGATGCCGAAGAGCAGGCGGAAGAAGAAGCCGTGGCGCTTTCCTTCGACAACTATGAAACCATTCTTGAAGAATCGCAGCTCATCGCCTGGATTGAGAAACTGAAAAAGGCACCTGTCTTCGCTTTTGATACCGAAACGGACAGTCTCGATAACATCTCTGCCAATATGGTGGGCCTCTCCTTTGCGACAGAGCCGGGTGTTGCGGCCTATGTTCCTGTGGCGCATGATTATCTGGATGCGCCGGAGCAAATCTCGCGCGACCGTGTGCTTGAGTTACTGAAGCCAATCCTGGAGGACGAAAAGGCGCTGAAGGTCGGGCAGAACCTAAAGTATGACCGCGGCATTTTGCAAAACTACGGCATTGAACTACGTGGAATTGCCTTTGACACTATGCTCGAATCCTACATTCTGGATAGCGTCGCGGGCCGCCACGATATGGATTCCCTGTCTGACCGCTGGCTTAAGCACAAAACCATCACGTTTGAAGAGATTGCCGGTAAAGGGAAAAATCAGCTTACCTTTAACCAGATTGCTCTCGAAGAAGCCGGACGCTACGCGGCGGAAGACGCTGATGTCACGCTGCAGCTACACCTGAAGATGTGGCCAAAACTGCAGAAGCATGAAGGGCCGCTGAACGTATTCCAGAACATCGAGATGCCGCTGGTTCCCGTGCTTTCACGCATCGAACGTAACGGTGTCAAAATCGACCCGACGGTACTGCATAACCACTCCGGGGAGCTTGCCCAGCGCCTGACCGAGCTTGAGCAAAAGGCGCATGAGCTTGCCGGTGAGCCGTTTAATCTCTCCTCTCCGAAACAGCTGCAAACCATTCTGTTTGAAAAGCAGGGGATCAAACCGCTGAAGAAAACCCCCGGTGGCGCGCCATCAACTTCAGAAGAGGTTCTGGAAGAGCTGGCGCTGGATTATCCGCTGCCAAAAGTGATTCTGGAGTACCGCGGTCTGGCGAAGCTGAAATCGACCTACACCGATAAGCTGCCGCTGATGATCAACCCGAAAACGGGTCGTGTACACACCTCCTATCATCAGGCTGTCGCGGCAACGGGTCGTCTCTCGTCAACCGATCCAAACCTGCAGAACATCCCGGTACGTAACGAAGAAGGCCGCCGTATTCGCCAGGCCTTTATTGCACCCGATGATTATCTGATTGTTTCTGCAGACTACTCGCAAATTGAGTTGCGTATTATGGCGCACCTGTCCCGTGACAAGGGGCTGTTGACGGCGTTTGCCGAAGGGAAGGATATCCACCGGGCGACCGCAGCGGAAGTCTTCGGTCTGCCACTGGAGAGCGTGACAAACGAACAGCGCCGCAGCGCGAAAGCGATCAACTTCGGGCTGATTTACGGCATGAGTGCATTTGGTCTTTCTCGCCAGCTTAATATCCCACGCAAAGAGTCGCAGAAGTATATGGATCTCTACTTTGAGCGTTATCCGGGCGTACTGGACTATATGGAACGTACCCGTGCTCAGGCGAAGGAGAAAGGCTACGTTGAAACCCTGGATGGCCGTCGCCTCTATTTACCGGACATCAAATCCAGCAACGCGGCACGCCGTGCGGGCGCAGAACGTGCGGCAATCAACGCCCCGATGCAGGGAACCGCAGCGGACATTATCAAGCGCGCCATGATCGCGGTGGATGCGTGGCTGGAACAGGAGAAGCCACGCGTGAAAATGATCATGCAGGTACACGATGAACTGGTATTCGAAGTGCACAAAGACGATCTTGATACCGTGTCGAAGAAGATCCACGAATTGATGGAAAGCAGCATGACACTTGACGTGCCGTTGCTGGTGGAAGTGGGAAGTGGTGAAAACTGGGATCAGGCTCACTAACGGTTCGGGCAATAACGCGCTTTTTATGTAAGTTAGCAACATAACGATGTGCTTTTTGTGACGATCATTAGAATTCCTTATGTAAAGAATGAAAAAAAACTACAAAAAGTGCTTTTTCTGCAGCAAAAAAAGGGGTAGAGTTAGCGACGTAGGGTACAGAGGTAAGATGTTCTATCTTTCAGACCTTTTACTTCACGTAATCGGATTTGGCTGAATATTTTAGCCGCCCCAGTCAGTAATGACTGGGGCGTTTTTTATTGTGGCAAAGAAAAATTCAGGTAAAAAAAAGCGCGGCCATTGCCGCGCCCGGTATCACTCTTCTTCCGCTTCCGTCGCGGGTTCCAGCTCGCTAAACCAGGTGTCGAGCTTCTGACGCAGCTTGTCCACGCCCTGCTTTTTCAGCGAGGAGAACGGCTCAACCTGTACGTCACCGTTGAAGGCCAGCACCGCTTCGCGAACCATATTCACCTGCGCTTTGCGCGCACCGCTCGCCAGCTTATCCGCTTTTGTCAGCAGCACCAGAACGGCAATATCACTTGCGACAGCCCAGTCGATCATCTGCTGATCGAGGTCTTTCAGCGGGTGGCGAATATCCATCAGCACCACCAGACCCTTCAGGCACATGCGTTTTTCCAGGTATTCACCGAGCGCACGCTGCCACTTGATCTTCATCTCTTCCGGTACCTGGGCGTAACCGTAACCCGGTAAGTCGACCAGGCGTTTGCCATCGGCCACTTCAAACAGGTTAATCAGCTGGGTACGGCCAGGTGTTTTTGAGGTACGCGCCAGGTTCTTCTGATTGGTCAGCGTATTCAGTGCGCTGGATTTTCCCGCGTTTGAACGGCCAGCAAAGGCCACTTCGATACCGGTATCAGAAGGCAGGTGGCGAATATCGGGCGCACTGGTGACAAAATGCGTCTGTTGGTAGTTCCAGGTAGTCACGTGGTCGTCTCCAAAAATCGTAATCTGCGGGGGATTATACCTGAATGCGGGCAAAAGACTTTTTTCATTGCACTCCGCCTGTAGGCTTAAGCCCTGGCCGCTGTGAGAGATCGGCTATAAGTACTATGGGAGATTTCAGAGAAATCGCAGGGGTAAAAAAAGACAAACTGTTTTAAATCATAATCTTATTTCCAGGTAATTATCTGAAAATCCGTTTTTGTACCGTTTCGTTGCTTGTTAGTTTAAGCGAACACGGTAAAGTATGCGGCAAGGCGAGGAAGCCAACAGGATAATGACTTAAGGATAAGGGTCAGGAGCGCCAGGAGGCGAAGACGCAGGATTGTCAGGATGACAAACGCCTGGAGGCGTTTTAACAGGAAAGGGAACCGTATCACGGACGGTAGTAGCCAAGGGATAAACAGGGTTTGTTGTTGGCAAACAAGGAATGTCTGACCCGCTAAGGGTTGTGAGTCAGGAAAAAAGGCGACAGATTGCTCTGTCGCCTTTTTTCTTTGCTTGCTTTCTGCTAGATTTCGCCGCAATTCTATACTGAAGAAAACGACTTAAAGATAAAACATCATGAAAAAACCGACCTCCGCAGCGGGCGCTAAACGCCCTGCCAAAGCACGCCGCAAAACGCGCGAAGAACTGAACCAGGAAGCGCGCGATCGCAAACGCGATAAAAAACATCGCGGTCATGCGGCGGGTAGCCGTGCAAACGGTGGCGGTACAGCAGGTGCTTCTGCGAAAAATAAGCCGCAGAAAGATCCACGTATCGGCAGTAAAACTCCCATACCACTGGGCGTGACAGACACCCCGGTTACTAAGCAGCACAAACCAAAGAGCGAGAAACCTATGCTTTCACCGCAGGCTGAGCTGGATTTGCTGGAGAACGATGAGCGCCTGGACGCGCTGCTGGAACGTCTTGAAGAGGGGGAAACCCTGACTGCGGAAGAGCAGTCATGGGTGGATGCTAAACTGGATCGCATCGACGAGCTGATGCAGAAGCTGGGCCTGTCGTACGACGATGACGAAGATGAAGAAGAAGAAAAGCAGGAAGATATGATGCGTCTTCTGAAGGGTGGAAACTAACATTTGCACCCGGCAGGAACGATAGTCCTGCTTATAACCCTTCCGGTTGTATGTTATCTGGTGTGGTTATTCGTTAAACTACGGCGGTTGTCGCGGCGACAAAAGTGGCTGCGCACCCGATTAATGGCCCGCAATGGGGTCAGAACGGGCCGCCGTAAACGAACGCGACACCAACGGAAGGAGTGAGCATGTCTGTACCATCTATCGACTGGGATTTGGCCCTGATCCAGAAATATAACTATTCCGGGCCGCGTTATACGTCCTACCCTACCGCGCTGGAGTTTTCCGACGCCTTCGGCGAGGATGATTTTCAGCAGGCTGTCGCGCGCTATCCTGAGCGTCCGCTGTCGCTCTACGTCCATATTCCGTTCTGCCACAAGCTCTGCTACTTCTGCGGCTGTAATAAAATTGTGACCCGTCAGCAGCACAAAGCCGACCAATACCTTGATGCGCTCGAACAAGAAATTGTGCATCGCGCGCCGCTGTTTGCCGGTCGTCACGTCAGCCAACTTCACTGGGGCGGCGGCACGCCAACCTATCTGAATAAAGCGCAGATCAGCCGTTTGATGACGCTTCTGCGCGGGCACTTCCATTTTAACGATGATGCTGAAATCTCGATCGAGGTCGATCCCCGCGAAATTGCGCTGGATGTGCTGGATCATTTACGCGCCGAAGGCTTCAATCGCCTGAGTATGGGCGTGCAGGACTTCAACAAAGAGGTCCAGCGTCTGGTCAACCGCGAGCAGGACGAAGAATTTATCTTTGCCTTACTCAACCATGCGCGTGACATTGGCTTCACCTCGACCAATATCGATCTGATTTACGGCCTGCCAAAGCAAACGCCGGAAAGCTTCGCCTTCACGCTAAAGCGCGTGTCCGAACTCAACCCGGACCGCCTCAGCGTCTTTAACTATGCGCATCTGCCGACACTCTTTGCGGCTCAGCGCAAAATCAAAGACACCGATCTCCCTTCTGCCCAACAGAAGCTGGATATCCTGCAGGAGACCATCACCTCGCTGACCGGGGCCGGCTATCAGTTTATTGGTATGGATCACTTTGCCCGTCCGGATGACGAGCTGGCTATTGCTCAGCGCGACGGGGTACTGCACCGTAACTTCCAGGGCTATACGACCCAGGGCGATACCGATCTGTTGGGGATGGGCGTCTCCGCCATCAGCATGATTGGCGACTGTTACGCGCAGAACCAGAAAGAGCTGAAGCTGTACTATCAGCAGGTGGATGAGACCGGAAACGCGCTGTGGCGCGGTATAGCGTTAACGCGTGACGACTGCATTCGTCGTGATGTGATTAAGGCACTGATCTGCAACTTCCGCCTCGATTTCAGCGATGTTGAGTCGCAGTGGGATCTGCAGTTCAGCGATTATTTTGCAGAGGACCTGAATCTTCTGGCACCGCTGGCGAAAGACGGGCTGGTGGCGGTATCGGAGAGTGCGATTGAAGTCACGCCGAAAGGGCGTCTGTTGATTCGTAACATTTGCATGTGTTTTGACGCCTACCTGCGGCAGAAAGCGCGTTTGCAGCAGTTCTCGCGGGTGATTTAAGCCGCAAAAGCAAGAAAGGTAGGCCGGGTAAGGCGTAACCGCCACCCGGCTTTTCATTGACAGCTCGTTAGCTAAACAGCCCAACCAGCGCCGCACACAGCACAGCCGCAACGGCGGTTTGTGGCGTGTGGCTTTCAGCGGCTCCGCTAGAGAGCATATTCACCAGTGTTTCCAGCATGATGTTCACCCCCAATTTCCGGGCACGATCATACAAAACTCAATGAAACAGTAAAGCGCAAAATAACGGCAATTTGCGCTCAATTAATAACCTTTACACAAGAGCGGATATTATTCCATACCCAGCTCTTTAAGCTTGCGCGTCAGGGTATTACGTCCCCATCCCAACAGGCGAGCGGCTTCCTGCTTATGGCCCTGGGTATGACGAAGCGCGGTGGTTAACAGCGTACGTTCCATCTCTGGCTGTGCTTCAGAAAGCAGGTTTTGATGACCGGAACGCAGCGCACGGTCGGCCCACTGTGCCAGCAGCGTCGCCCAGCTGTCCGGCAGCGCGTGCCCGGTACTGCTTTCGGGGGCCGTCGCTTCAAACAGCTCAGCCGGTAAATCCTGAATCAATACTTCCTGCCCGGCGGCCATCACGGTGAGCCAGCGGCAGGTATTTTCCAGCTGACGTACGTTGCCTGGCCACGCCAGACGCGTAAGCGCGGCATCGGTTTCCGGGTGAAGCTGTTTGGCCTCCACGCCCAGCTCACGGGCGGCCACCTGCAGGAAATGACGCGCCAGGCGAGGGATATCTTCACGACGTTCACGCAGCGGTGGCAGATGAACGCGAATCACGTTCAGGCGATGGAATAAATCCTCACGGAATTTACCTTCCTGCACCCGCTGCTCCAGGTTCTGGTGGGTCGCGGCAATAATACGCACATCCACCTTCACCGGCGCATAGCCGCCCACGCGATAAAACTGCCCGTCGGCCAGCACGCGCAGCAGGCGGGTCTGGACATCCAGCGGCATATCGCCGATCTCATCCAGGAACAGCGTGCCGCCGTCAGCCTGTTCGAAGCGCCCCTGGCGAATGGTATTCGCACCGGTAAATGCCCCTTTTTCATGGCCGAACAGTTCGGACTCAATCAGGTCCTTCGGGATTGCCGCCATATTCAGGGCAATAAACGGCGCTTTTGCCCGCGGGCTGTGGCGATGTAATGCATGCGCTACAAGCTCTTTACCGGTTCCTGATTCACCGTTAATCAATACGCTGATGGATGAGCGGGACAAACGGCCAATAATGCGAAACACATCCTGCATCGCCGGCGCTTCGCCGATGATGTCTGTCGTTGGACCAAAATCGGGCGTATGGCGCGGCTGTTGCTGCTCCTGATAATGGCTAATCGCGCGCTCAACCAGCGCCACGGCTTCGTCGATATCAAACGGTTTGGGCAGGTAATCGAACGCCCCTTGCTGATAGGCGCTCACCGCGGCATCCAGATCGGAGTGTGCCGTCATGATGATGACCGGAAGCATGGGGTGGCGTTGTTTGATCTGCTTTAACAGCGCCAGCCCGTCCATACCCGGCATACGAATATCCGAAAGCAGCACGTCCGGCGTTTTAGTGGTGAGTGCGTCGAGCACTTCGCTGCCGCTCTCAAACGTCGTGCAGCTTAATCCTGCCCCTGTGAGCGCGCGTTCAAGCACCCAACGGATGGAGCTATCGTCATCGACTACCCAGACTATCCCTCGTTGCATAAACGTCACCTTTATTTTTTAATCGGCAGGAAAACCGAAAACTCGGTATGTCCCGGCCAACTGGTAAATTCAATTTTTCCAGAGTGTTGGTCGATCAAACTGCGGGCAATGGATAAGCCCAGGCCGGTCCCGCCTTCGCGCCCGCTGACCATCGGGTAGAACAGGGTATCCTGCAGATGCGAGGGAATACCGGGCCCGTTATCCTCAACGTCGATTCGGGCTGCCAGACGGTAGCGCACGCCGTGTAACGTCAGCTGGAAAGCGGTGCGGGTGCGTAAAATAATCTCGCCCCCTTCCGGCCCCAGCGCCTGCAGCGCATTGCGTACAATGTTCAACAGGACCTGTTCTATCTGGTCCGGGTCATGCGCCAGTTCCGGCAGGCTTGGGTCGTAATCACGCACCAGCGTGACGTTCTCCGGCAGCTCCATAGAGACGAGTTTCACCACCCGTTCAGCCACTTTATGGATGCTTTCTGTGACATGCATTCCCGGCTGTTGCGGCCCGAGAAGACGGTCAACCAGATTACGCAGACGGTCCGCCTGCTCAATGATGACGTTGGTGTACTCCGCCAGCGCAGGGTCAGGCAGCGCCTTGGTCAGAAGCTGCGCGGCGCCGCGTAACCCACCCAGCGGGTTTTTGATTTCATGCGCCAGGCCCCGCACCAGATCGCGGGCGGCAATTTGCTGCGCATGCTGAAGCTGTTCCTGGCTCAGTCGACGCTGATTATCCATCGGCGCCATTTCCAGCAGGATCAATCCCTCAGGAAGACGTTGCGCGGTAAGCGACAGAATATGCGAGCGCCCGTCGATCACCAGCGTTACTTCGTTATCGGTGAACCCCTGGCCCGCCTGCAAACTTTCCTGCATCAGGCCAATATTCAGTGAAAAATAGCTCAGGAGTTCCGGAAGCGGGGTGCCAAACAGTTTACGCGCGCTTTGGGCAAGCAGCTGCTGCGCCGCCGGGTTGGCGTAATGCACGGCCAGCTCGTCATCGACCAGCAAAATGCTGTTAATCAAAGAATTGAGGATCTGCCCAGCATCGGGCAGCGTGCCAGTTGCCATTCAGCAGTCTCCTGGAGTTGTTTGCACTAATTTAGTGCAGTATAGCGTTTTCGGCGTAAAAAGCGCGTGAGATCAGGTTGTTGGTGGAGAAAAAAGCCCATCCGGAGATGGGCTAAAAGTTTCCACGGCAACTACTCCCGGCGCTTGTCACGCCGGGTAAAACAACTTAATTAAACGCTGTAGTACAGTTCGAACTCAACCGGATGCGGAGTCATACGCACGCGGTCGTTCTCTTCGGTACGCAGGGCGATGTAAGCATCGATAGCGTCGTCAGTGAATACGCCACCTGCAGTCAGGAACTCGCGGTCTGCGTCCAGCGCCTGCAGGGCCTCTTCCAGAGAGCCAGCAACCTGTGGGATCTCTTTCGCTTCTTCTGGCGGCAGGTCGTACAGGTTTTTGTCCATCGCTTCGCCTGGGTGGATCTTGTTCTTGATACCGTCCAGACCCGCCATCAGCAGTGCTGCGAAGCACAGGTATGGGTTAGCCGCTGGATCCGGGAAGCGAACTTCGATACGACGCGCTTTAGGAGACGCCACCACCGGGATACGGATAGAAGCAGAACGGTTACGCGCAGAGTAAGCCAGCATCACTGGCGCTTCGTAGCCCGGGACCAGACGCTTGTAGGAGTTAGTGGTTGGGTTCGCCAGGGCGTTGATCGCTTTAGCATGCTTGATTACGCCGCCAATGTAGTACAGCGCCTGCTCAGACAGACCGGCATACTTGTCGCCAGAGAACAGGTTGGTACCGTTCTTGGACAGAGACATGTGGCAGTGCATACCGGAACCGTTATCGCCAAACATCGGTTTTGGCATGAAGGTCGCGGTTTTACCGAAACGGTGCGCAACGTTGTGCACAACGTATTTGTAGATCTGAATTTCGT
Source organism: Enterobacter sp. HSTU-ASh6 (assembly GCF_026319105.1). NCBI lineage: Bacteria > Pseudomonadati > Pseudomonadota > Gammaproteobacteria > Enterobacterales > Enterobacteriaceae > Enterobacter > Enterobacter sp. HSTU-ASh6. Next base: position 14,754 of record NZ_WSPD01000018.1, read on the forward strand.
CCGCTTTTTTGGTCATGGTGTTGAAGCGGGTAGCCACTTCGTTCTGACCAGCCGTTGCCACTTCGTGGTGGTGCGCTTCAACCACCAGGCCCATCTCTTCCATCACCAGACACATGGTGGAACGAATGTCCTGTGCAGAGTCGACCGGAGGAACCGGGAAATAGCCGCCTTTCACGCCAGGACGGTGACCTTTGTTACCACCTTCGTATTTGGTGGAAGAGTTCCATGCGCCTTCGATGTCATCGATAGCAACGTGGGAACCAGAAATAGACGCGCCGAAACGGATGTCATCGAACAGGAAGAATTCTGGCTCTGGCCCGAACAGAACGGTGTCTGCGATGCCGGTAGAACGCAGGTACTCTTCAGCGCGTTTCGCGATAGAACGTGGGTCGCGGTCGTAGCCCTGCAGGGTGCCTGGCTCGAGGATGTCGCAACGGATAATCAGAGTTGGTTCTTCGAAGAACGGATCAATGACCGCAGTGGTTGCATCTGGCATCAGAACCATGTCGGATTCGTTAATGCCTTTCCAGCCACCAATGGAGGAGCCGTCAAACATTTTGCCTTCTTCGAAGAATTCGGCGTTCACCTGATGAGCAGGGATTGTGACGTGCTGTTCTTTACCTTTGGTATCGGTGAAGCGCAGATCAACAAACTTCACTTCATGTTCGTTCAGCATCGTCAAAACGTGTTCAGCGGACATACTTAACTCTCCAGATTGGTCATTGTCGTCGTGGTAACGAGGTCTTCAGTTTCTGTTTGTACTGGCTGTTGCCATGTATTTTTTATAAAGCGAAATCTGTGCCAACTTTTAAAACACCCCAAAAAGGCGTTATCATGCGCACCATAGTGCAAAAGGGCTGCACCACAATGGTTATGTTGCACCAGTATAGTGCTTCAGTGTGAACACCGAGCACCATATTGGTGCAATTTTCGTTAAAGTGCCCTTTTTCGCTCCGTGAAAGCGATCACAAAGCATCTCTGCGATACTTGTTTGCGGAGGATGTTTGTGATCCTGTTTTGTAGTGCGATTAATCCGTGTACAATAACGCGCTATTTCTAATGCCTGAGGCAAAGTTGTGATCGAAAATTTGCGTAACATCGCCATCATCGCGCACGTTGACCATGGTAAAACTACCCTGGTTGATAAGCTGCTGCAGCAATCCGGTACGTTTGATGCGCGTGCCGAAACTCAAGAGCGTGTGATGGACTCCAACGATTTGGAGAAAGAGCGTGGGATTACCATCCTCGCGAAAAACACCGCTATTAAATGGAATGACTACCGTATCAACATCGTTGATACCCCAGGGCACGCCGACTTCGGTGGTGAAGTTGAGCGCGTGATGTCCATGGTGGATTCCGTGCTGCTGGTGGTTGACGCCTTTGACGGCCCTATGCCGCAAACGCGCTTCGTGACCAAAAAAGCATTTGCCCATGGCCTGAAACCTATTGTTGTTATCAACAAGGTTGACCGTCCTGGCGCACGTCCTGACTGGGTTGTTGATCAGGTATTCGACCTGTTCGTTAACCTCGACGCGACCGACGAACAGCTGGACTTCCCTATCATTTACGCTTCGGCGCTGAATGGTATCGCGGGTCTGGATCACGAAGATATGGCGGAAGACATGACCCCGCTGTATCAGGCGATTGTCGATCACGTACCGGCACCGGATGTTGATCTGGATGGTCCACTGCAGATGCAGATCTCCCAGCTGGACTACAACAACTACGTTGGCGTCATCGGTATCGGCCGTATCAAACGCGGTAAAGTGAAGCCAAACCAGCAGGTTACTATCATCGATAGCGAAGGCAAAACCCGTAATGGTAAAGTCGGCAAAGTGCTGACTCACCTGGGTCTGGAGCGTATCGACAGCGATCTGGCTGAAGCGGGCGACATCATCGCTATCACCGGTCTGGGCGAGCTGAACATCTCTGACACCATCTGCGATCCGCAGAACGTGGAAGCGCTGCCAGCCCTGTCTGTTGATGAACCAACCGTTACCATGTTCTTCAACGTCAACACCTCTCCGTTCTGTGGTAAAGAAGGTAAATTCGTTACCTCTCGTCAGATCCTTGACCGCCTGAACAAAGAGCTGGTGCACAACGTTGCGCTGCGCGTTGAAGAAACCGAAGACGCTGATGCATTCCGCGTTTCTGGCCGTGGTGAGCTGCACCTGTCTGTTCTGATCGAAAACATGCGTCGTGAAGGTTTCGAAATGGCGGTTTCCCGTCCGAAAGTTATCTTCCGCGAAATCGACGGCCGTAAACAAGAGCCGTTCGAAAACGTGACGCTGGACGTTGAAGAGCAGCATCAGGGTTCTGTGATGCAGGCGCTGGGTGAGCGTAAAGGCGACCTGAAAAACATGAATCCAGATGGCAAAGGCCGCGTACGTCTCGACTACGTGATCCCAAGCCGTGGCCTGATCGGCTTCCGTTCTGAGTTCATGACCATGACCTCTGGTACCGGTCTGCTGTACTCTACCTTCAGCCACTACGACGACGTGCGTCCGGGTGAAGTGGGCCAGCGTAACAACGGCGTACTGATCTCCAACGGTCAGGGTAAAGCGGTTGCGTTTGCGCTGTTCGGTCTGCAGGATCGCGGCAAGCTGTTCCTGGGTCACGGTGCTGAAGTCTATGAAGGCCAGATCATCGGTATTCACAGTCGTTCAAACGACCTGACCGTAAACTGCCTGACCGGTAAGAAACTGACCAACATGCGTGCGTCCGGTACTGACGAAGCAACGGTTCTGGTTCCACCGATCAAGATGACCCTGGAGCAGGCTCTGGAATTCATCGACGACGACGAACTGGTAGAAGTGACGCCACTGTCTATCCGTATCCGTAAACGTCACCTGACCGAGAACGATCGTAAACGTGCTATGCGCGGTGCGAAAGAAGAGTAATTTACTCCTCTCTGGTCAACAAAACCCCGTCCTTGTGGCGGGGTTTTTCTTTTTCTACCCGGCGTGGACTTCATAGCCAAACCTTATCTTTCCCGCTACAGTTACTTTTCCACGGCGAGCAGGAGATAAACATGCTTTATATCTTTGATTTAGGAAACGTAATCGTCGATATCGATTTCAATCGGGTGCTGGGCGCATGGAGCGATTTTAGCCGTGTTCCGCTGGCGACGTTAAAGCAGAATTTCACAATGGGCGAGACCTTCCACCAGCATGAACGCGGTGAGATCAGCGATGAAGAATTCGCGGAACGTTTCTGCCAGGAGATGGATCTCCCGTTAAGCTATGAGCAGTTTTCCCACGGCTGGCAGGCGGTTTTTGTCGCCATACGGCCCGAGGTGATCGACATCATGCATAAATTGCGCGAGCAGGGCCACCGGGTGGTTGTGCTGTCGAATACCAACCGCCTGCACACCACGTTCTGGCCTGAGGAGTACCCTGAGGTTAAGGCCGCCGCAGACAAAATCTACCTCTCTCAGGAGATGGGGATGCGTAAACCTGAAGCGCGAATTTATCAGGCTGTTCTCCAGGCGGAAGGATTTACCGCGGCCGATGCGGTCTTTTTCGACGACAATGCCGATAATATAGAGGGAGCTAACCAGTTGGGTATCACGTCTGTTCTGGTGACCGGAAAAGAGACGATACCAAACTACTTTGCGAAGCAGTTATGCTAAAAACCGTTCATCAAAAAGCCACGCACCATACTCGCCCGCTCAGGGCCTGGCTGAAACTGCTCTGGCACCGCATTGATGAGGACAACATGACCACGCTGGCAGGTAACCTCGCCTACGTGTCGTTGCTCTCATTAGTGCCGCTGGTGGCGGTTATCTTTGCCCTGTTTTCCGCTTTTCCGATGTTTGCCGACGTGAGCCTGCAGCTTCGCCATTTTGTCTTCGCCAATTTCATTCCCGCAACCGGGGATGTCATACAGAACTACATTGAGCAGTTTGTGGCTAACTCCAGCAAGATGACGGCAGTGGGGGCGTGTGGCCTTATCGTGACGGCGCTGTTGTTGATGTACGCCATTGATAACGCGCTGAACACTATCTGGCGGAGTAAAAAGACACGGCCAAAGGTGTATTCCTTTGCCGTGTACTGGATGATCCTTACGCTTGGGCCGTTGCTGGCCGGTGCGAGTCTGGCGATCAGTTCGTATCTGCTTTCACTGCGTTGGGCCAGCGATCTAAACGGTGCCATCGATAACGTCTTGCGTATCTTTCCCCTGATTTTATCGTGGCTCTCTTTCTGGCTGCTCTACAGCGTGGTGCCGACCACGCGCGTGCCGAACCGTGATGCGGTTGTTGGCGCGCTGGTGGCGGCTGTGCTCTTCGAACTGGGCAAGAAGGGTTTTGCCCTTTACATCACCATGTTTCCCTCCTATCAGTTGATTTACGGCGTACTGGCGGTGATCCCAATTTTGTTTGTCTGGGTTTACTGGACCTGGTGTATCGTCTTGCTTGGTGCGGAAATAACTGTCACTCTCGGCGTATACCGCGAACTTAAAAAAGCAGCAGAAGCTGAAAAACAACAAGAAGCAGACCAACCATGATTGCATTGATACAGCGCGTAACCCGTGCCAGCGTCACCGTGGAGGGAGAGGTGACGGGTGAAATTGGCTCAGGACTTTTGGTGTTGTTAGGTGTCGAAAAGGATGATGACGAACAAAAAGCCAACCGCTTGTGTGAGCGCGTGCTGGGCTACCGTATTTTCAGCGATGCGGAAGGCAAGATGAACCTGAACGTCCAGCAGGCGGGCGGCAGCGTGCTGGTGGTTTCCCAGTTTACGCTGGCCGCCGATACCGAGCGCGGCATGCGCCCGAGTTTCTCTAAAGGCGCTGCGCCGGATCGTGCAGAAGCACTTTATGAATACTTTGTTGAGCGTTGTCGCCAGCAGGAAATGAATACGCAAACCGGACGATTCGCTGCAGATATGCAGGTTTCGCTGGTGAACGATGGCCCCGTCACATTCTGGCTCCAGGTATGAGCCAGCTGGCGGCGTGGCCGCGGGTAACAAGAGAGAGTACAGCTATGTATCACCTTCGAGTACCGCAAACGGAAGAAGAGTTAGAAGCTTATTACCAGTTCCGCTGGGAAATGCTGCGCAAGCCATTACATCAGCCTAAAGGGTCTGAACGTGACGCCTGGGACGCGATGGCCCACCATCAGATGGTAATGGACGAAGAGGGGAACCTCGTCGCCGTCGGGCGTTTGTATATCAACGCCGATAATGAAGCCTCTATTCGCTTTATGGCGGTTCATCCCTCCGTTCAGGACAAAGGTCTGGGAACGCTGATGGCGATGACCCTGGAGTCCGTTGCCCGCCAGGAAGGCGTTAAGCGCGTCACCTGTAGCGCCCGTGAAGATGCTGTCGAGTTCTTTGCCAAGCTCGGTTTTGTGAATCAGGGGGAGATCACGACCCCGCAAACCACGCCAATTCGCCACTTTTTGATGATTAAACCCATCGCCACGCTGGACGATATCCTCCATCGCGCCGACTGGTGCGGACAGCTCCAGCAGGCCTGGTATCAGCACATTCCGCTCAGTGAAAAAATGGGCGTGCGTATTCAGCAGTACACCGGGCAAAAATTCATTACCACCATGCCGGAAACCGGCAATCAGAACCCGCACCACACGCTGTTTGCCGGCAGCCTGTTTTCGCTCGCCACGCTCACCGGCTGGGGACTTATCTGGCTAATGCTGCGCGAGCGCCATCTGGGCGGCACGATCATTCTTGCCGATGCGCACATCCGTTATAGCGCCCCGATAAGCGGCAAGCCGAGCGCCGTGGCCGATCTGGGTTCACTGGGTGGCGATCTGGACCGTCTGGCACGCGGTCGCAAGGCCCGCGTACAGATGCAGGTTGAACTGTTTGGCGATAAAACACCGGGAGCGGTGTTTGAAGGCACCTATATCGTTCTTCCGGCGAAGCCTTTTGGCGCATATGAAGAGGGTGGGAACGAGGAGGAGTAATTTCTCCAGCGTTATCGCCGGGCGGAGCTTATCCGCCAGGCGATGTCCCGCATAACGTCTCGCGCTGACGGGCTGATGCCGCCAAGCTGAAAAAAACCATGGATGACCCCTTGCCACCGTTGAGCGGTACACTTCACTCCCAACTTTGTCAGATGCCGGTACAACATTTCACCCTCATCACATAGCGGATCATACTCGGCGGTAATGATGTGCACTGGCGGCAGACCGTTAAAATCATCCCGCCACAGCGGGCTGGCTTCGGGATGCTGACGGCTGGTGTCAGCGAGATACATTTCATACCCGCTCAGCAGGGTATCGCGAGTGATCACGTAGTCCGTGCCATTGAGGGTATAACTTTCAAAACTGGCCGTAGCGTCGAGCATGGGGTAGATAAGAATGAGCTGAGCCGGGATCCAGAGACCTTTGGTCTTGATCCTCAGAGCCGTCACCAGCGCCAGATGCCCCCCTGCGCTGTCTCCGCAAAGGGTGATGCGGTTTTTGTTTACGCCAAATACGTCTGCATTTTGCCAGACAAGCGCTGCCGCTCGTTCTGCGTCGTCATGCGCAGCAGGGAACGTATGCTCGGGTGCCAGTCTGTACTGAACCGCAATGACCCGGCAGTTACCGTAAAACGCCAGCTGGCGGAGCTGCTTGTCATGGGTTGCAAACCCACCGCTGACAAAGCATCCGCCATGATAGTAAAGGGCGCCGGGTAACGTTTCGGGCGCGTTGAGGGGCGAATAGACCTGAAACGTGAGGTCGTCAATGACGCGCGTTTCAATCTGGACCCGGGTTTCTGTCTCTCCGGCAAGTACCGTACTGGCGATATACCCTTTTCTCCGGTCATCAATATTCTGATCACGTGAAGAAGGCTTTCCTGCATCAATAAAGTCCTTAACTAACTGCTCAATCCCGTTTTCCAGTGCCATAGTAACGTTCTTTATGTCTGTATGAATATACAGTTATAGCCTGGTTTCATGCGGATGAAAACAATAAATTCTGTGAGATCAGGGAGCTGGAAAGCGGCCCGCAGAAACGAATATTACCCAATGAAACAAATGGATAATTTCTATGAACCCCAATAACGTAACTCGCACAGAGTACGTCATTGACGTACGTTGAACATTTGTTACTATAGGCCAATGGCGTATAATTTATGTTATTCATTGAAACGGATATCTTCACAGAAGACGTCAAAGCGTTACTGGATGATGACGAATACCATAAACTTCAGGTTTTCCTTGCAACGCAGCCTGATTATGGCGATGTGATCCAGCATACAGGCGGTTTACGAAAAATTCGCTGGCTTGCCAAAGGGAGAGGAAAACGCGGGGGCGTACGCGTTATCTATTTTCACCGCACGCGTGAGTTTGAAATTAGGCTGCTGCTCATCTATCGCAAAGGAATCAAAGATGACCTGTCAGCAAGCGAGAAAGCCATTCTGAAAAAGATGATTGAGAGGCGGTAAATGGATAAGGCGCTGTTTGAGCGGTTAACCCAAAGCATGGCGCAAATGAACGAAATCGACGAGGGCAAACGAGAGCCATCGCGCACCTTTCAAATCGATGCGATGAAAATTAAAGAAATCCGTCAGGCCTCCGGTTTATCACAGAGTAAATTCGCGAATCTCATCTCTGTCAGTGTTGATACGTTGCGTAACTGGGAACAGGGTAGACGTTCGCCTACGGGGCCGGCTAAAGCGCTGTTACGTGCTATTGCCAACGATCCTCAGCATGTCATCTCTGCTCTCTCACAGTAACCAGCCCGGCTCCACAAAGGTTTACCGGGCATTTAGATAAACTACTCCCCTTCACCCGGGAACAGGAACGGGTTGATAGAGCTGCGGGCAAAGCCCTCCTGCTCCATTTTCGCATCCAGAATCAGCGAGGCGAGATCGTCAGCGACCGCTTCAACTTTCGGGTCTTTTTCCTGATACAGAATCTTGAGATAGGTCCCGCAGTCACCGCAGCTTTCGGCTTTCACCGCCGCGTCTTCATTTTCCAGCGACCAGTAGTTCAGATCGCGGGTCTGCTCGCAGTTGCTGCATTTCACACGCACCACATGCCACTCGGTTTCACACAGGTTGCAGTGCAGGTAACGTAGCCCCTGGGTGGTGCCAATTTGTACCATGCTTGAGACCGGCATGGAGCCACACACCGGGCAGAACTGACGCGCTTCACCGTATTCGGCGCGTGCTTTGCCGGGGATCAGGCTTGCCATTTGCGCCCAGTAAAGCGACAGCGCAGCCCAGATGAACGGCGCTTTATCGCTGCTGACCTGTGAGAAGTCGGACGCGAACAGCGCGCTTGCCATCTCTTCCAGCTCCTGCTCGGACGCTTTCTCCAGATTCTCGATGACCGCCAGCGCGGTACCGCTCATCTCAGGCTTCAGCTCGGCAATCAGCGAATGCAGCAGCTTATGCCAGTGCTTGTCGCGCGGCAGGACGTGGATATCGAGCGGCGGCTTGCCCTGAGCGTTGGCTTCTTTGATGCGCGCGGTCAGATCCATTTGCAGCGGATGGTCGTACAGCACCACTTCCTGCGCATGGGCAACCAGCGCGGCAAAACGCAGAAAATCGCCCAGCGGGTTGTTCTCTGCCAGCTCGCGCAGACGCTCTGCGCGGCGGTTGTAGAGGTTCTTGAGTCTGGGGAATAACAACGGCGGAATATATTCCGCCGTGCGTTTCTCGCTCGACCCCAGCTCATCTTGCGGGATTATGCGAATACTCATTCAGATGACTTTTCCTGTTTCTGGCGAACTTCTCGGTACCAGCGCGGGTGATGTTTCTTCGCCCACGTGCTGGTTACCCAGCCTTCCACCATCGCGGTAATGGTGCCTTTTACCCAAAGGGCGGCGTAAATATGCACCATGATAACCACAATTAACGCCACTGCGGCAAATGAATGCAGCATCAGCGCGAATCGGATCACCGGGATTGAGAAAGCAGGCGCAAAGTACGGACGCCAGATGATCACGCCGCTGACCAGCAACAGGACCAGGAAGATAATCGCCGCCCAGAATACGCATTTCTGGCCGAAGTTATAACGCCCGGTGTCACCTACTTCCTCGTTGACGACGATCTTACGAATATTCTTCGCCCAAAAGATATCATCCCGATTGATTAGGTTATGGTGCCAGTAGCGGAAAAACATGATGATAAACGAGGCAAACATCACCACACCCACGAACGGGTGAAGGATGCGCGCCAGCTGTGGCGTTCCCAGTACCTGCATCAGCCAGTTGAAGGAGGGGAAGAAGAACCCCAGCCCGCTTATCGCCGCCAGCATGAAGCAGAAGGCGGTGACCCAGTGGTTGATGCGTTCCGGCGCGGTGTAGCGCACGATGGTGTCACGTTTTTTCATTTGCGCACCTCGTCTTTCTCTTCATGCAGGTTGTCGTCTTCCTCTTCCGCGCGGTTCGGCCCGACGCCGACGTAGTGGAAGATGCTCGCTGCGAAGGTGGCAGCAAAACCAACCGCTGCCAGCGGTTTCCAGATGCCTTTCCAGAATTTCACGGTGGCGCTGATCTCCGGGTTCTCCGGCAGGCCGTGATACAGATTCGGCTTGTCGGCGTGATGCAGAACGTACATCACGTGTGTACCGCCAACCCCGGCCGGATCGTACAGGCCTGCGTTGTCGTAACCACGGGTTTTCAGCTCGCCCACGCGCTCTGCCGCCAGCGTTTTCATATCCTCTTTTGAACCAAAGTGGATAGCGCCGGTTGGGCAGGTCTTCACGCAGGCAGGCTCCTGACCGACGTTAACGCGGTCGACGCACAGCGTACATTTGTAGACGCGGTTGTCTTCCGGGTTCAGTCGCGGCACGTTGAACGGACAGCCCGCAATGCAGTAGCCGCAGCCAATGCACTGCTCAGACTGGAAGTCGACGATACCGTTCGCATACTGAATAATAGCCCCTTCTGACGGGCACGCCTTCAGGCAGCCCGGATCCGCGCAGTGCATACAGCCATCTTTGCGGATAAGCCATTCCAGTTTGTCGTTCTGCTCTACTTCAGAGAAACGCATCACCGTCCAGGACTTGGCGGTCAGATCCGCCGGGTTGTCGTACACCCCGACGTTATGACCCACTTCGTCACGGATGTCGTTCCACTCCGAGCACGCCACCTGACAGGCTTTACAGCCAATACAGGTGGTCACGTCGATGAGCTTAGCCACTTCCTGCTGGTGGTCCCGCGCCTGAGGCGCGGGCGTGAAACTGTTAGTCGCGGAACGACGGATAATGTCCTGAGATTGATAAGCCATAAGTCGTCTCCGTTACACCTTTTCCACGTTCACGAGGAAGGCCTTAAACTCCGGCGTCTGCGTGTTCGCATCGCCGACGAACGGCGTCAGGGTGTTCGCAATGAACCCTTTCTTCGCCACGCCCTCATAACCCCAGTGAATCGGAATACCGATGGTATCCACCTGCTGGCCGTGAACGTTCAGCGTACGAATACGCTTGGTCACTACGGCCTTGGCTTTGATGTAGCCACGGTTAGATGAGACCTTAACGGTATCGCCATGGGCAATGCCGAGCTTGTTCGCCAACTTCTCGCCGATCTCCACAAACTGTTCCGGCTGCGCGATGGCGTTAAGCAGCGCGTGCTTGGTCCAGTAGTGGAAGTGTTCGGTCAGACGATAAGTGGTGCCCACATACGGGAACTTGTCTTTTTTACCCAGCGCGTCGAAATCGCCCTTGAAGATACGGGCTGCCGGGTTAGAGACCACGTTCGGGTGCAGCGGGTTGGTGCCCAACGGCGTTTCAAACGGCTCGTAGTGTTCCGGGAACGGCCCTTCCGCCATCTTATCGATAGCAAACAGACGTCCCATCCCTTCAGGCTGCATAATAAACGGCCCGACATCGCTACCCGGCGGTGCAGTGCTGTAGTCCGGAATATCCACGCCGCCCCATTTCGCGCCGTCCCATTTCAGCAGCTGACGCTTCGGATCCCACGGGTTGCCCTGCGGGTCAGCAGATGCGCGGTTATAGAGGATACGGCGGTTGAGCGGCCATGCCCATGCCCAGCCCAGCGTATTGCCCAGGCCTGACGGGTCGGCGTTATCGCGGTTGGCCATCTGGTTGCCTTTCGGCGTCCAGCTACCGGCAAAGATCCAGCAGCCGCTGGAGGTGGTACCGTCATCACGCAGGTGCGCGAAGGTACTGAGCTGATCGCCTTTCTTCGCCAGCACGGTGCCGGTGGCCGGGTCGATAACGTCCGCCAGCGCCTTACCGTTGCTCTCCATCGCCACTTCTTCCGGCGCTGGATTTTCTGGCGTTGAGTAGTTCCAGGTCATGTTCAGGACCGGTTCCGGGTTCGCGCCACCTTCTGCCGCGTACATCTTACGCAGGCGTAAGAAGATACCGGCCAGGATTTCGCCGTCGTTCATGGCGATACCCGGGGCGTCCGCGCCTTTCCAGTGCCACTGCAGCCAGCGTCCGGAGTTGACGATAGAGCCGTTCTCTTCCGCGAAGCAGGTCGATGGCAGGCGGAACACTTCGGTCTGAATCTTCGATGGGTCGACATCGTTCGATTCACCGTGGTTCTGCCAGAACGTTGAAGTCTCGGTATTGAGCGGGTCAATCGTCACCAGGAACTTCAGTTTCGACAGCGACTCAACAACCTTGTTCTTGTTCGGGAACGACGCAACCGGGTTAAAGCCCTGGCACAGATAGCCGTTCACTTTGCCCTGGTGCATCATCTCGAAGTACTGCAGAACGTCGTAACCTTTGTCCCACTTCGGCAGCCAGTCAAAGCCCCAGCTGTTTTCCGCCGTCGCTTTGTCGCCGAAGAAGGCTTTCATCATCGAGACGAAGAACTTCGGATAGTTGCCCCAGTAGTTCACCTGGCCTTCGAGCAGCGGTTTAGGCGTGCTGGCCGTCAGGTAGGTTTGCAGGTCGGTCTGTTTCTCGCTTGGCAGGTTCATATAGCCCGGCAGGCTTTGAGACAGCAGGCCGAGGTCGGTCAGGCCCTGAATGTTGGAGTGACCGCGCAGGGCGTTCACGCCGCCGCCTGCCATCCCCATGTTACCGAGCAGCAATTGAACCATCGCCATGGTACGGATGTTCTGTGCGCCGATGGAGTGTTGCGTCCAGCCGAGGGCGTACAGGAACGACGCGGTTTTATCTTTCGCGCTGGTTTCGGCGATAAGCTCGCACACTTTCAGGAAGTCCGCCTTCGGTGTACCACAGATGTTCTCGACAACTTCCGGCGTGTAGCGGGAGACGTGCTCTTTCAGCAGGTTCCACACGCAGCGTGGGTGTTGCAGGGTGGTATCGCGCTTCGCAAAGCCTTTCTCGTCCAGCTCGTAGTTCCAGCTGGTTTTGTCGTATTTGCGTTTTTCGGCGTCATAACCGCTGAACAGGCCATCTTCGAAGTGGTAATCCTCACGCACGATCAGGCTGGCGTTGGTATAGGCTTCGGTGTATTCGCGGTTATATTTTTCGTTGGTCATCAGGTACAGCAAGACGCCTGACAGGAAAGTGATGTCAGTACCTGAACGAATAGGGGTGTAGAAATCCGCCACCGACGCAGTACGCGTAAAGCGGGGATCGATCACAATCAGTTTCGCACCGTTGTGGATTTTGGCTTCCATCGCCCAGCGGAACCCGACAGGGTGCGCTTCAGCGGCGTTACCGCCCATCACCACAATGAGGTTGGCGTTCTTGATGTCGACCCAGTGGTTGGTCATCGCACCGCGACCAAATGTTGGAGCAAGACTTGCTACCGTTGGTCCGTGTCAGACACGCGCCTGGTTGTCGACCGCGAGCATACCGAGTGCGCGCGTGAATTTCTGGGTTAAATAACCGGTTTCGTTGCTGGAAGCAGAGGCGCACAGCATCCCGGTGGAGAGCCAGCGGTTGACCGTAACGCCGTCGGCGTTCTTCTCAATAAAGTTGGCATCGCGGTCTTCTTTAATCAGTTTAGCGATGCGGTCGAACGCCTCTTCCCAGCTGATTTGCTGCCATTTGTCGGAGCCAGGCGCGCGATATTCAGGGAATTTCAGGCGACTTTCGGAGTGGATAAAGTCCACCAGACCCGCCCCTTTCGGGCACAATGCGCCGCGGTTGACCGGATGATCCGGGTCGCCTTCGATATGGAAAATAGACGCTTTGGCGTTTTTAGCACCGTCGCCGAGGCTATACATCAACAGCCCGCAACCGACAGAGCAGTACGTACAGGTATTACGGGTTTCGCGGGTGCGCAGCAGTTTATACTGCCGCGTTTCCGCCAGCGCTACGCCGGGCGCAAAGCCCAGTGCCGCTGCCGTGGTGCCTGCCATACCGCCAGCGCAGATCTTAAAGAACTGCCTTCTGCTGACCTGCATGGGTCACTCCTTGTTTCGACATTGCTTACATATAGTGTTTTGACTTCGCGGTTGAAGAAGGACCGCAAAGGAAAAAATTTGCGTTAATCCCTCAATTCCACGAGGGATATCATCAGAATACCACAATGTTGGTACCGCTGTTCTAATGGCGTTAATACAAAGTGAACGTATTATCACCATGCTGATTATAAAGTGTGATATTGATCACATTAACAGCGCTGCATGTTAAAGCGGTGTAGCGCGCGCCAGGTTGCACCCCTTCTGAATGAGTAGGAGAATGGTTGCCGAATAGTTGATCCATACTATGCGTAAAGCCTGTGGTTTGTGCTGCAATAGCAGGCTTACCTTCGTGGTTGTTCAGGAATAGCGCTGTGTCTAAACAAAATCGTGCCCCCCATTCATCACCCCTGCCTGCCGGCATTGTGGAATTGTCGGTACACAGGCCGCCCCACATTGCCCACGCCACGCCTGATTATCTGGCGGAAGAGGTGCCTGTTGCACTCGTTTACAACGGCATCTCGCATGTGGTGATGATGGCTTCGCCAAAAGATCTCGAACTGTTCGCGACAGGATTCTCCCTTTCGGAAGGCATCATTGAGCACCCGCAGGAGATCTACGGCATGGACGTGGTGCAGGCATGCAACGGCCTTGAGGTGCAAATCGAACTCTCCAGCCGCCGCTTTATGGGATTAAAAGAGCGCCGTCGCGCACTGGCCGGGCGCACCGGCTGCGGCGTGTGCGGTGTTGAGCAGCTCAACGATATTGGCAAGCCTGTTGTACCTCTGTCGTTCACGCAGACCTTTAATCTGGCACACCTCGACCATGCGCTTGAGCATCTCAACGATGTTCAGCCCATCGGCCAGCTGAGCGGCTGCACGCACGCGGCAGCGTGGGTATTGCCATCGGGCGATATCGCCGGGGGACATGAGGACGTTGGCCGCCACGTGGCGCTGGATAAGCTGCTGGGTCGTCGTGCGCGGGAAAGTGAGGTCTGGCTGCAGGGCGCCGCACTTGTTTCCAGCCGCGCCAGCTATGAGATGGTGCAAAAATCGGCGATGTGCGGGGTGGAGATCCTGTTTGCCGTATCGGCGGCAACCACGCTGGCGGTAGAGGTGGCGGAGCGCTGCAACCTGACGCTGGTGGGCTTCTGCAAGCCGGGAAGGGCAACCATTTATACCCATCCACAGCGATTAATAGTTGATCAGTAATTTTGAATGATAATAGCAAATCCTTCCGCTTTTAGTTGTTCGTGATGAGGTCTACTATTTATCACATCAAGGCACGGTGCCTTATCTAAACAACTTAATGAAAGGGTTTAAATCATGAAAAGCATCAAAACTTTTGTCGCTGTAATCGCTCTGGCTGCTTCTTTCGGTTCTTTCGCTGCGCAGACCGTGACTGCAACCGCCTCTACCATTGACGGCGCAGAAGCGAAAATCGCGGCTCAGGCTCAGGAAGCGGGCGCATCATCTTACAAAATTACTCAGGCGTTCTCGGGTAACCGCGTTCACATGACCGCTGAACTGAACAAATAAGTGATATTGCCGCTGTCCCTGCTCTTCGGAGCCGGGACAGGTTTACTTCCACGACTCCTTCCTCGATTCTCCCGCACATCTTCCAGGCATTTTCTTATTAACGAAACAATAACTGTAAAAATTTCCCCTCTTTGGTTACCTTTGTTTTAAATTAATCATATTAATACACAGTTTTAATATAGGGTCAGGCCAGATTCCTACATATATTTATCAATTATATATTCAATAAAAATATGAATAATTTCAGCTCTTAGGATTTCCTCAGGCGCAAATCCTAAAATCATTTTGAATTATTGTTCGCGTTAATTTGTGGTGCTATTTTCCAGACGCAAATTTTGTAGTGCTGATATCCAGACCAGATATTCATTATTTGGTTTGTTTTGTATTTCACTCACATAAGGAAATAAAATGAACGCGATGTTTAAAAAAGGGGTGCTGGCCTCCGTGCTGGCTGTCGCGGCGTGTTCGGCAATGGCGGGAACCAGCCTTGATCTTCAGGTGAGCGGTAAAGTTGTTCCATCCTCCTGTACGCCTTCTGTTGTCAGCGGCGGTAGTAATGCGGATTTTGGTACGGTTAAAGCAACGTCTTTAAACTACAACACGGTAACCTCTCTTCCGGATACTAAAATTATCCCTATTTCTATTACCTGCGAAACCCCTACGCGTGTTGGTGTGACGTTTAACGATGCGCATGCGGACTCCGCGCCAACCGAATATTTGTCTACCGAGTTTAGCGATCCTGAGTTTTTGTTAACCTCTCAAAGTACAGCAGGATTGGGCATGTTTAACGGTAAGAAGATCGGTGCTTATGCCATGGGTATTCAAAGGGATAAGGGTACCGCGACAGACGATACGGGTGCGACGCTATACCCCGTATTTTCACAGGATGCTACCGCGACTTCGGGCTGGCATATCAAATCCGGAATCCATTATCTGCCGGTTGTTACGGATAAAAGTGAGACCTACTCTTTCACCAAAGATTCCGGTGCTGATACACCTGCTGCGCTGAAACAGATTAATTTTAATGTCGGCATCGTGGCGCAGATCAACCCCGCTGGCGAGCTGAATATTACCGACGAATTAACGCTGGACGGTTTAACCAACGTTGAGCTGGTTTATCTGTAATAGCCTCAAAATGAACACTCCACATCTGTGGAGTGTTTTTCAGTATTACTGGACTACTATTATGCTGCTTTTGAAAAGAACGCTGATTTGTGCCTGCCTGTTAGCCTCGTTTAATACACTGGCTGCTGGAATGGTGCCAGAAACCCCACTGTTGATTGTTAAAGAAGACGAGCAGGGCGCCAGTATGGACGTTAAAAACACCGATGCCGACGCCCAATTGCTGTATACCAAACTGGTTGATCTACCCGACGACCCAAAACCTGGCCTGATTGTGACACAGCCGGTGGTACGTGTGGACGCGGGCAAAACCCAGCGCGTGCGCTTTGTACTGAAAAACAGCGCGGAGCCGCTGAAGGTGGAACACATCAAGCGCGTTATTTTTACCGCTATTCCGCAGCGTGAAAAAAATAAAGTAAAAGTCGCATTCAGCCAGAATTTGCCCGTTATTATTCGCCCGGCCGGGCTGGCGGTTAATCTCGAACCCTGGAAAGACTTAACATGGCAAATGAACAACGGCAACGTCACTGTCGAGAATAAAACCCCTTACGTTGTTCGCATGGAACAAAAAGCTAAATTATTGCCATCCGGTACGACGGCTCAATTCTCTAAGACGTATATTTTGCCGGGTGAAAAAATGACAGCGAGCGTGAAAACGAAAATAACGTCGGCAGATAAACAGATTGAAATATATCCTGTATCCCGTTATGGCTATCAAGTGCAAAGTTATCTTACTGATCTGAAAGAATAACAACTTATATCTCAGCGCATGGAGTCGTCATGTTAACGGTTTCCTGTAAAAAGGGAATGCTGGCGTTTTGCTTTATGGCGCTCGCTTTTAATAGTCGGGCGGAAATAAACCCTATAGAGAATGAACCAGTGGAGTCAGACCGGGCGAAATTTGACACCGAAGCGTTAAAATCCCACGGTCTTGATCCAGCCATTGCTGAATACTATTCCATGGCTGCCCGTTTTGCTCCCGGAAACCATAACGTGACCGTTAATATTAACGGTAATCAGCGTACCCTTATGTCGGTGAAATTTAATGAAGAAGGTACGCCCTGTATTAATGACGAGTTTCTGAAAAATGCGGGCCTGATTAAGAAAACCGCACAGGGCACCTGCCCTCAAATTAGTCAATACTGGCCCGGGTCGACTCTTCAGTCTTCCCCGGAGATTGAAGAAATAACAGTCGTGGTTCCTCCGGAAGCGTTGGATCCTGATTTCGGACGTCAACGGGTGGAAGTGCAGGGTGGCCGTGCGGCAATGCTGAATTACGCCATGTTCGGTACCCACAACCAGTATGACGACAACAACGCAGACCGTTTCCAGTCGAGTTTAGAACTGGGCTTTAACGGCGGGGACTGGATTGTACGCAGCACGCAGTTCATCAGCGACGGCAGCGATCAGCGCTTCGACTTTTCCTCACTCAATACCTACGCCCAGCGTACCTTCACCGATTATGGCCTGATGGTACAGGGCGGCCAGATTAACGTGGCCAATAGCCGCTTCAGTATTCCGGTGATATACGGTGTACAGATGATGCCAGATAACGCGCTTGTGCCGCTGGCAGGTACGGGCGTGGAAGTGAGCGGTATCGCCCGAAACCCTCAGGCCCGTGTCGATATTCGCCAGGGCGGACAGCTGATTTACTCGACGCTGGTGCCTGCCGGGCCGTTTAACCTGGACGATGTACCGCTGTCTAACCTCAACACCGATCTGAACGTCACGGTGACCGAGACCGACGGCAGCGAAAACCGCTTTACCGTGGCGGCGAGTACTTTCCGCAGCAGCCACGTGGGACGTGCGCCGGGCTTTACCCTGGCGGCAGGCCGTGTTGAAAAAGACATGGAATCGCGCCTCGAAAAACCGTGGGTGGTCTCTGCCAACAACGGATGGTCCATCAACAGGCGCATGAATGTCGTCGCCGGTATGCTGATGGCGGATAACCACTATTACGGTTTCTCCGGCAACCTCGATACCACGCCGATGCAGAACCTGTATGCCTCGCTCGGTTTTCTGGCGTCGTTAGACAACCAGACGCAAACGAAGGGCAACAAAACGACGCTGGATGTAGGCTATGCGCTGCCGTGGGGCATCGGCATTTCAATGGGCGGCAGCTACGGCACGCCGGGTTACCGTGAAATGACGGAGCTTTACGGGGATGACGACGATATGTCGCAAACCAAATACGACACCAATGTCGGTATTAACTGGTCCAACACCACACTCGGCCACTTTTCTCTTAGCTTTTACCGCAACAAGAGCTGGAACAGCGAAAACGATAGCCGCCGTTTTGTCTCTTCATGGTCGCAAAGCTTCACATACTTCAACGTAAGCGTGAACTGGGAATCGGATGTCAGCCGTAACGACGACAGTGATAACGATCTGTTTTACGTGAACGTGTCGATCCCGCTCGGACGTACCGGCGTCAGCACCAGCTCCTGGTATCGTGAGGGCGAAGGCAAGCGTTCCTACGGCACGCGTGCGATGGGATCGCTTAATGAGGCGAACGATTACGCGCTTGGCGTCTCCCAGGATCATGATGAAAACACCACCAGCTGGGACGGCTCACTGAACAGCAATCTGCATTACACCAGCCTGGCGCTGGCGGCAGGAGGCGATAACAACAGCAACACCAACTACTCCGCGTCGCTGAGCGGCGGGATTGTGGCGCACGGCGACGGCGTGACTTTCTCGCCTTATCGCGTGGCTGACACCTATGCCATCGCTAAGCTGGATAAACCGGTGGCAGGCGTTGAGATTGGCACTACGCGTGGCCCGGTATGGACGGATAAATGGGGCCAGGCGGTGATCCCGGTGTTGTCCCCGTTCCACGAAAGCACGATTGAGGTCAACACCGAAAAGCTGCCAGGCAACCTGGATGTCAGAAACGGCAGAACGGCGATCAAGGCCTCTCATGGCGCTGTGGCGAAGTGGGAGTTTGAGATGCTAAGCCAGCGCCGCGTGCTGTTGACTATCAGCCGCGCGGACGGTACGCCGCTACCGGAAGGTATTCCGATTGTGGACGAAGCGGGTGAATACATCACTACGGCACCCGAAGACGGCGTGATCTTCCTGAACGATATCTCCGCCAACCAGCAGCTCTTCGCGACGGTGGAGGGAGAGCGTTGCAAGCTGACGTATACCCTGCCGGAGGAAGAACCGAATACATTCTACGAAGAGGTGACAGGGAAGTGTCTTTGAATAACATTCATAAGTACGTGATGTTGGTCGTGTTGCTCTGCGGACCGGCAGCCGTGCAGGCCGATGATGGCGAATGCAAAATGATGTCTGCCGTGAAGACAATCGACTACGGTCGTTATCGTAAAGACGATATGCGAAAGGGTTCTGCTGAACATGTGGGCAAAGTTTATAACGGTTATGCCTCGGTAACGCGGGAACTGCGGGTGTCGGTGATGTGTCCGGATGCGCGTAAAATGCGGATCTCCATCAACGGCGCTGCCCGACAAAACAGGGCCTGGCGATACACCGATAACGGCGCGATGAAGATCGCATTCAAGGATGGCCGCATGGACGGGAAGAGTGTGCAACTGGCAGCTGTCGATATTGGTGCGGTAGTGGTTCAGGGCGGGACGCCAGAAGTGACATTGCCGCCAGAAAAAGCGCTGGCTGCCGTTAACGGGATAGAAGTGGCGGGAGAGTAGTTCACCGCGACCATGATGGTGACGACCTACCTGTCAGAGAAAGCCTTCAGCGTGACCAACGCCACCGATCTTACCGAGACGCTGACGCTGAGCGTCGATAGCCTTCCGGCGGAATAATCCTTTTGATACCCGGCTGAGGAGTATGCCGGGCATCACTCTTAGTGGATCCCCGCCACACGCAGCAGCGCGGTGACCACTGCCGCCGCTATGATGACCACAATTAATGGCATTTTTCGCCAGGCCAGAAACACCGCAAACGCGACGCCCAATACGCGTGCCATGCCGGCAAAATGGTCACCTTCATAAAAGGTGGTCGCCAGCGCCACGGAAAACAGCAACACCGTTGCCGCATCTGACAGCAGCGCCTGTGAACGCTCCGATAATGCCAGCCTGCTGCCGAGTTTCGCCCCGCCGAGACGCATCAGATAGGTTCCCGCAGACAAAATTGCGATACCAAGAATAAAAAACGTCATATTTCCCATTATTTTTTCCTCGCCGCGAGACCCAGTAAAGAGAGCAGAACCGGTAAGCCCACCGGGGCAAACGGCACGGCGGCCAGCGACAGAACGGCACCGCTGCAGGCGCGGATGAGCGTGGTACGGTTTTTAAACGCGGGAACCACAAGTGCCAGCAATATGGCCGGGAAGACCGCATCCAGGCCAATGGTTTCCGGATCCGGGAGCAATTTGCCGACCATGGCGCCCAGCAGGGCCCCCAGTGGCCAGATAATCGCCACCCCTAAACCGCATAGCCAGTAGGCCGCCTTGCGCTGTTCGGGCGTTTTTTGCGACAGGCCAAACACCACGCTTTCGTCGTTCATGATGTGGCAGCCAAGAAGGCTCAGCCCCCGTTTGCCCACCAGTTCACGCACCGTCACGCCAAACGGCACATGGCGCGCGTTGACCAGCAACCCCGCCGCCGCCGCTGCCAGCGGGTTACCGCCGCTCGCCACAATACCAATAAACATAAATTCGGACGCGCCCGCGAGCACGGTAATAGAGAGCACAAACGGGACCCAGACCGGAAAACCGTAGGCCATTGCCAGGGAGCCGTATGACATCCCGACCACACCGACCGCGAGGCAAACCAGGATGATCGCTTTAATGGTGTCGCCTTTCAGACAAGAGAGATGATGCTTCATACAATTTTAGCCATATCGAACGTTTATCCATTATAATGAACGCAACTGAGCTGTTTTTCAAGATGAACGATTCGTTCGATTTATAGAACAAGAGGCCGTTTTATGACGCAGCCAATCAGCGTGATCGCCAAAAGTCTGGTGCGAGAACGCCTGCGAACCGGACTTTCACTGGCGGAAATTGCCCGTCGTGCCGGGATCGCTAAATCCACACTTTCCCAGCTGGAGTCCGGCAACGGTAACCCTAGCCTGGAAACGCTGTGGTCGCTCTGCGTGGCGCTGGATATTCCTTTTGCCCGCTTGCTTGAGCCACAGCTTCCGACCACGCAGGTGATCCGCCGCGGCGAGGGGACGAAAGTGGTCGCCGGGCAGGCGAACTACGAAGCCATTTTGCTGGCGGCATGCCCCCCCGGTGCACGCCGTGATATCTACCTTCTGATGACCCAACCGGGTGCCGATCGTCTCTCTCAGCCACATTCACCTGGCTCGGTTGAACATATTATTGTGACGCAGGGACGCGCGCTGGTCGGGTTGCTCGACGCCGCGGAAGAGCTTGGGGCAGGGGACTACATTTGCTACCCCGCAGACCAGCCGCATATCTTTAAAGCCCTGGAGCCAGACACCTACGCGCTGCTGGTGGCGGAACAAAATTAACGAAGATACGGAAAATCATGTCGCTTAAAGCTATTGCTAAAGAACTGGGGCTGTCTGTCACCACCGTCAGCCGTGCGCTTAACGGGTATGATGACGTCTCCGCCGAGACGCGCGCCCGCGTGGAAGCGGAGGCCCAGCGCCGTGGCTATCGACCAAATACGTTGGCCCGCCGCCTGAAGATGGGCAAAATTGACGCCGTCGGGCTCGTTTTTCCGGTGCATCCTGTTCCGCTCAATAACAGCGTTTTTATGGACATGGTCGGCGAAATTAGCCACGAACTGGCACGACATGAAATCGACTTACTGCTCATCGCCGATGATGATCTGGCGGACAAGCACAGCTATATGCGCATGGTCCAAAGCCGGCGCGTGGATGCGCTGATTGTGGCGCATACGCTGGATCACGATCCGCGTCTTGAGCAACTTCAGGCCGCCGGGTTCCCGTTTCTGGCGCTCGGGCGCAGCCAGCTGCCGCAGCCGTATGCGTGGTTCGATTTCGACAACTATGCCGGCACGTATCACGCCACCCGCTGGCTGATTGAGAAAGGGCATCAACGCATTGCGCTACTGGGCGAAAGCAACAATCAGGCATTTATCACCCAGCGTCGCCAGGGCTATCTGGACGCGTTACGGGAAGCCGGGCTGTCCAGCGAGTGGCTGCGCGCCATGCCCCCTTCGCGCCGCATGGGGTATGCCACCACGAAAGCGCTGCTCGCTCTGCCGCAGCCTCCCACGGCCATCATTACCGACTGCAACACCCACGGCGACGGCGCGGCAATGGCCCTGGCGCAGATGGGACGCCTTACTGGCGAAAACGCCGTCTCGCTGGTGGTCTACGACGGCTTACCCCAGGACAGCATTGTTGATATCGACGTGGCGGCAGTGATCCAGTCAACCCGTCAGGGCGTCGGGAAGCAGATTGCCGATATGGTGCGCCAGTTGATTAATGGCGACGATATCGACGCGCTTCAGGTGCTCTGGCAGCCGGAATTCTTCCCGGGCCAGACGGCTTAAATCTCGTAAAATTCCAAACCCGATCACAGATCCGAAACGTTTTGGTTTGTATCCGAAACGTTTCGGATCAACACTCAGGTCATTCCGATGACAGGAGATGTCTGATGCACGATCCCATTTTACGACTTGTAAGCGACACGGTAGACGTGGTGATTAAAACGCACCCGTTTGCAGAAATTCTCTACTGGGGGCCGCACCTTCACCACTTTTCGCCGCAGGATGTCGCTACGCTCGCACGTCCGGTGGCCAACGGCAGGCTGGACGTTGATTCTCCGGTCACGCTGATGGCTGAACTGGGGCACGGCCTGTTTGGATCGCCCGGCATTGAGGGGCACCGGCAGGGGCTGGACGGTTCCCCGGTTTTCACCACCACGGACGTACAGCAGCAGGGACAAACCCTGACAATTACGGCAGAAGATGAACATGCGGGCCTGCGCCTGACCAGCGAAATGGCGCTGGATGCCAGCGGCGTGCTGGCGGTGCGTCATGGCTTAACCAACCTGAAATCCCAGGCGTGGCAGGTGGACCGTTTCGCCGTCACGCTGCCGGTCGCTGAGCGAGCGCGGGAGGTGCTGGCCTTCCACGGACGCTGGATCCGTGAATTTCAGCCGCACCGCGTCATGCTTGAGCACGACAGTTTCGTGATTGAAAATCGCCGGGGTAAAACGTCCCACGAACACTTCCCGGCGCTGATTTCGGGTACGCCATCGTTCAGTGAAATGCACGGCGACGTCTGGGGTGTGCATCTGGGCTGGAGCGGCAACCACCGCCTGCGCGCGGAAGCGAAAACCGATGGTCGCCGTTATATTCAGGCCGAAGCGCTCTACCTGCCGGGTGAGGTGGCGATTGAAGAGGGCGACATGCTCTGGACGCCGCGCCTGTATGCCAGCTACTCCGCGCAGGGACTGAACGGCATGAGCCAGCAGTTCCACCGTTACCTGCGCGACAACGTCATCCGCTTTCCGGAAAACAAACCGCGTCCTGTCCACCTCAACACCTGGGAGGGGATCTACTTCAGTCACGACCCGGACTACATCATGCGTATGGCCGACGAGGCCGCAGCGCTGGGCGTGGAACGCTTTATCATTGACGACGGCTGGTTTAAAGGCCGCAACGACGATCGTGCCGCGCTGGGTGACTGGTATCTGGACGAAAAAAAATACCCTGATGGCCTGACGCCGGTGATCAACCACGTCAAACAGCTTGGCATGGAGTTTGGCATCTGGGTTGAGCCGGAGATGATTAACCCCGATTCTGACTTGTATCGCGCGCACCCTGACTGGGTTCTGGCGCTGCCAGGCTACCCCCAGGTGACCGGGCGACACCAGCTGGTGCTTAACCTGAACATTCCGGACGCGTTTGATTACCTGCTGACGCGCATGAGCTGGCTGCTGGGCGAGCATGCGGTCGACTACGTGAAATGGGACATGAATCGCGAGCTGGTGCAGCCGGGACATAACGGCAAAGCCGCGGCCGACGCTCAAACCCGTCAGTTTTATCGTCTGTTAGACGTGCTGGGCGAACGCTTCCCGCACATCGAATTCGAATCCTGCTCCTCTGGTGGTGGACGAATCGATTATGAGGTCCTGACCCGCTGCCACCGCTTCTGGGCGTCCGACAATAACGATGCGCTGGAGCGAAACACTATCCAGCGCGGTATGAGCTATTTTTTCCCGCCGGAAGTGATGGGCGCGCATATCGGTCATCATCAATGTCATGCCACCTTCCGCCAGCACAGCATTGAATTCCGCGGTTTGACGGCGCTGTTTGGCCATATGGGGCTGGAGCTGGATCCACTCACCGTGGATGAGAAAGAGCGCGAGGGATATCGTCACTATGCCGCCTTGCACAAGCAGTGGCGTGAGGTGATCCATCGCGGTACCCAGTGGCGCGTGGATATGCCGGACGCCACCACGATGGCGCAGGGCATCGTGAGCGAAGATAAGACGTACGGACTGTTTATGGTCAGCCAGCTCGCGATGCCGGATTACACCCTGATGATGCCGCTGCGCATGCCGGGGTTAGAAGCCAGCGCGCAGTACCGCATCACGCTGCTCGATCACCCGAATATTCAGATTACAGGTGAGGGTGGGCACACCATGCGCAGGCTGCCGGCGTGGATGGACGCGCCGCAAACGGTGAGCGGTGAGTGGCTGATGCAGGCAGGGATTGCGCTGCCGATTCTGGATCCGGAAACCGCCATTCTGATTGGCGTGGAACGCGTGTAAGGGTGACGGGCCGGAGACCCGGCCCTCCGTTGAGGACAAAAATAATGAACACAACAACCTGTACCCACAAAGACAACCCTAACTTCTGGATTTTCGGGCTGTTCTTCTTTCTCTACTTCTTCATCATGGCCACCTGCTTTCCGTTCCTGCCCATCTGGCTGTCGGACATCATCGGGCTAAACAAAACCCATACCGGGATTGTTTTCTCCTGCATCTCGCTGTCGGCTATCGCCTTCCAGCCGGTGCTGGGGGTGATTTCGGACAAGCTGGGGTTAAAAAAACATCTGTTGTGGATTATCTCCGTGCTGCTGTTTCTGTTTGCCCCCTTCTTCCTGTACGTTTTCGCACCGCTGCTGAAAACCAATATCTGGCTGGGTGCGCTGAGCGGCGGGCTGTACATCGGCTTTGTTTTCTCGGCGGGATCGGGGGCGATTGAGGCCTATATCGAACGCGTAAGCCGCAACAGCTTCTTTGAATACGGCAAGGCGCGCATGTTCGGCTGTCTTGGCTGGGGGCTGTGCGCCTCAACGGGGGGCATCCTGTTCGGCATCGATCCGTCGTATGTCTTCTGGATGGGTTCGGGGGCGGCGCTGCTGTTGATGCTATTGCTGGTGGTCGCGAAGCCGAAGCCCAACCAGACGGCGCAGGTAATGAACGCCCTGGGCGCCAACCAGCCGCAGATTACAGCCAGAACCGTCTTTAACCTGTTTCGCCAGCGCAGAATGTGGATGTTTATCCTGTACGTGATTGGCGTGGCCTGCGTCTATGACGTCTTCGACCAGCAGTTTGCCACCTTCTTCAAAACCTTCTTCGCGACGCCTCAGGAGGGAACCCGCGCTTTTGGTTTTGCGACGACGGCCGGGGAAATTTGTAACGCCATCATCATGTTCTGCTCGCCGTGGATCATTAACCGTATCGGCGCGAAAAACACGCTGCTGATCGCCGGGGTGATAATGGCGACGCGCATTATCGGCTCGTCATTTGCCACCACCGCTTTAGAAGTGATTGCCCTGAAGATGCTGCATGCGCTGGAGGTGCCGTTCCTGCTGGTGGGGGCGTTCAAATACATCACCGGGGTGTTTGACACCCGTCTGTCGGCCACTATCTACCTGATTGGCTTCCAGTTTGCCAAGCAGTCGGCGGCGATTTTCCTTTCTGCCTTTGCCGGTAATATGTACGACCGAATCGGCTTCCAGGAGACGTACCTGATGCTGGGCTGTTTCGTGCTGGCGATTACGGTGGTGTCAGCCTTTACGCTGAGCAGCAGGCGTGAGATTGCGGCAGGCAATAAGGCGGTAGAAGTCCATTAACGTCCTGATCCCATTCACCCTTTTAGCTTTGGTCAGAAAATGAATAACCTTATAAAAACTACGGCATTGATAATCATTTTCAATATCATTTAATTAACTATAATGAACCAACTGCTTACGCGGCATTAACAGCTGTGCCGCCCGACAATAATGGAGAGGATTATGAGTTATACACTGCCATCCCTGCCGTATGCCTACGACGCACTGGAACCGCATTTCGACAAGCAGACGATGGAAATCCATCACACTAAACACCACCAGACCTATGTGAACAACGCGAATGCTGCGCTGGAAAGCCTGCCAGAGTTCGCTAACCTGCCTGTTGAAGAGCTGATCACCAAGCTGGACCAGCTGCCAGCAGACAAGAAAACCGTTCTGCGCAACAACGCTGGCGGTCACGCGAACCACAGCCTGTTCTGGAAAGGCCTGAAAACCGGTACCACTCTGCAGGGCGACCTGAAAGCGGCTATCGAGCGCGATTTTGGTTCCGTTGACAACTTCAAAGCGGAATTCGAAAAAGCTGCTGCCACCCGTTTCGGCTCTGGCTGGGCGTGGCTGGTACTGAAAGGTGACAAACTGGCCGTGGTTTCTACCGCTAACCAGGACTCCCCGCTGATGGGTGAAGCGATCTCTGGCGCATCCGGTTTCCCAATCCTGGGCCTGGACGTGTGGGAACACGCTTACTACCTGAAATTCCAGAACCGTCGCCCGGACTACATCAAAGCGTTCTGGGACGTGGTGAACTGGGACGAAGCAGCAGCGCGTTTCGCCGCGAAAAAATAAGGTTGCATTGACGCCTGTGAGAAGCGAGTCTGATGACTCGCTTTTTTTGTATCTGCAGAAAGGAGCAGCGATGCATTATCCGGTGAATGTATTTACAGGCAAGGTAAGGGAGTACGACGGCAGCCGCCCGAGCGCCATCGCCAAAATTCAGGTCGACGGCGAGCTGATGTTAACCGACCTCGGACTT
Source organism: Enterobacter sp. HSTU-ASh6 (assembly GCF_026319105.1). Lineage (NCBI taxonomy): Bacteria > Pseudomonadati > Pseudomonadota > Gammaproteobacteria > Enterobacterales > Enterobacteriaceae > Enterobacter > Enterobacter sp. HSTU-ASh6. Next base: position 41,642 of record NZ_WSPD01000018.1, read on the forward strand.
GCGGGTGACGAGCAGGCCGAAAAGAAAATCCACGGCGGACCCGACCGCGCGCTGTGTCACTACCCGCGCGAACACTATCAGCACTGGAGAACCGAGTTCCCCGAGCAGGCGGACCTCTTTGTCGCCCCCGCGTTTGGCGAGAACCTCTCCACCGAAGGGCTGACCGAAAAGAACGTGTTTATTGGCGATATCTACCGCTGGGGCGATGCCCTGATCCAGGTCACCCAACCGCGCTCGCCGTGCTTCAAGCTCAACTACCATTTCGGCATTCATGACATGTCCGCTCAACTGCAAAACACGGGTAAAACCGGCTGGCTGTACCGGGTGGTGCTGGCGGGGCAGGTGTCAGCGGATGCGCCGCTGGAACTGGCATCACGTCTGAGTGAGGTGTCTGTTTATGACGCCTGCGCCATTGCCTGGCATATGCCGTTTGATGACGAGCAATATCATCGCCTGCTGTCGGCGGCGGGATTATCGACCAGCTGGACAAGAACGATGCAGAAGCGGCGTTTACACGGCAAGATCGAAGATAATTCGCGGAGATTGTGGGGGAAATAACGGCACCCCTCACCCTAACCCTCTCCCCAAAGGGGAGAGGGGACGGCTCGGTGCGGTCTTTTCACCCTCGCCCCTTTGGGGAGAGGGCCGGGGTGAGGGGGGATTACGAACGCTTATACAACGGCAGCCACAGCGTTAACCGCAACCCGCCCAGCGGGCTGTCGTCGGCTTTCACCCAGCCACGGTGTTGCTGCATGGCGGTTTCCACAATCGCGAGGCCTAATCCCGTACCGCCGGATTCACGGTCGCGCGCCTCGTCGGTGCGGTAGAACGGACGGAAAATCTGTTCGCGGTCTTCCGGGCTGACGCCAGGACCGTCGTCATCCACAATAACGGTAATCCCGTCTTTATCCACCGAGAAGGCGACCTCAATCTTCGTGTGCGAGTAGCGCAGGGCGTTACGCACGATATTCTCCAGCGCGCTTTCCAGCGTGTTGGGGTTACCATACAGCGGCCATGGCCCCGGCGGGAAGTTGACGGTGAAGGATTTGCCCATCTGTTCCGCTTCAAATGCCGCGTTATCCAGCACTTCATGCCACAGGTGATTGGCTTTCACCGTTTCGCTCACCAGCGCGTTTTTCTGCTGATTGCGCGACATGACCAGCAGGTCGTTGATCATACTGTCCAGACGCTGGGCTTCCGTCTCGATGCGCTCCAGCTCTTTACTCTCACCGCTGCGGCGACGCAGCAGCGCGGTGCCAAGCTGCAAGCGCGTAAGCGGAGTTCGCAGTTCGTGTGAGATATCAGACAACAGACGTTGCTGGGCCGTCATCATGCGATCGAGGGCGCTGACCATCTGGTTAAAACTGGTTCCGGCGGCAAGAAACTCCTGCGGTCCGGCTTCCAGTTCGGGGTGTTGTCGCAGGTTACCCTGCGCCACTTCATCGGCGGCATTTTTCAGCTTACGGGCTGGTTTTGCCAGGCTCCACGCCAGCCATAACAGCAGCGGCGAGCTGACGAGCATCGTCACAATCAGCAGCAGGAGAGGACGGTCAAACAGCAGGTTGATAAAATCGGACTGGGAGTTGCTCGCCGGACGGATCAGGTAGAGCTGATAATTGTCCTCCCCGTCTCTGACGGAGAAAGGCCCCACCATCTCTACGCGGCCATATTTCTTCTTCTGGGGGTGATCGGCGTTATCCGCCTGACCAATGAAGTTGCGGATGATCTGCATTTCGTTGCGATCGGCCCCAATCACGCGGCCTTCGCTGGTGACCAGCAAAAGGCGTTGTCCGGGCGGAGCCCACTTGTCGATAGCGCGAAACAGCCTGCGCCACCACATCAAATCGTTTGGCGGATCGTTTGCCAGCTCGGCTTCCACGTGCTGCTCGATCATCACGCCCTGACGTTGCTCGCTGTCGAGAAGCTCCGTCATCTGGCGTGAGTCGAGTTTTGGCAACATCAGTACGAGCATTAAAACCAGTGCCAGCGTCAGCCAGAAGATGGCGAAGATGCGGGCGGTTAAGCTTCCAATCATGAAGCGGAAACCATCAGATAACCGCGACCACGCAGGGTTTTAAACCATGGGTGACCGTCTTTACGCTCCGGCAGCTTACGGCGCAGGTTAGAGATGTGCATATCAATGGCGCGGTCAAACGGGGTGAGGCGTTTGCCCAGCACTTCCTGACTCAAATGTTCACGCGATACCACCTGGCCGAGGTGCTGCGCCAGCAGATACAGCAGGGTGAACTCCGTACCGGTCAATTCCAGCGTCTGGCCATCGAAGCTCGCTTCCTGACGGCCCGGGTTCAGGCTCAGGGAGTCCACTTCCAGGGTCGGTGAGCTGTTCTCGGTATTTTGCTGCTGCTCGCTCCAGTGGGAACGACGCAGGATAGCGCGAATACGGGCAACCAGTTCACGGTCGTTAAACGGCTTGGGTAAATAGTCATCCGCGCCCAGCTCCAGGCCGAGTACGCGGTCAAGTTCGCTGCCGCGCGCGGTCAGCATGATAACGGGGGTCTGGTGTGTCTGGCGAAGCTCTTTCAACGTATCGATACCGTTTTTCTTCGGCATCATGACGTCGAGCAAAAGTAAATCGATGCTGTCGTCAAGGAGACTCAGCGCCTGCTCGCCATCATGGGCAACCAGGACGTTGAAACCTTCCATGTCGAGCAACTCCTTTAAAAGGGATGTGAGCTCTCGGTCATCATCAACTAACAGGATTTTATTCATTGTTTAAATACCTCCGAGGCAGAAATTACGACATCAAGGCTGTCTAATCCATGACTTTACGTTGTTTTACACCCCCTGACGCATGTTTGCAGCCTGAATCGTAGACTGTCTCTCGTTGAATCGCGACACGAAAGATTTTGGGAGCAAGTGATGCGCAAAGTTACCGCTGCCGTCATGGCCTCAACGCTGGCGTTCAGTGCGTTTAGCCAGGCTGCTGTAGCTATCATCAGCGATAACGGTTCCTCACAAGAGGACACAACGCAGCACAGTAGCCAGAGCCATATGTTTGACGGCATAAGTTTAACCGAACATCAGCGTCAACAGATGCGAGATCTGATGCAGAGGGCACGACACGACCAGCCCCCTGTTAATGTTAGCGAAATGGAGACAATGCATCGCCTTGTCACCGCAGAAAATTTTGACGAAAGCGCTGTACGCGCTCAGGCCGAAAAAATGGCACAGGAACAGGTTGCTCGCCAGGTTGAAATGGCGAAGGTCCGCAACCAGATGTTCCATCTGCTAACGCCTGAGCAGCAAGCGGTTTTGAACACCAGACATCAGCAGCGAATGGACCAGCTGCGTAAGGTTGCACGGATGCAGCGAAGCTCAGAAACGACGTTTTTCAGTAGCAATAGCAGTACCCGAAGTAACCAGTAAACCCTGTTTTCCTTGCCATAGACACCATCCCTGTCTTCCCCCACATGATGTGGGGGTTTTTTTTTGCCCCGTATTCTGATTTGTTAACCGTTTATTCATCCTTAGACCCCTCCTGCTTCCGTTATACTAGCGGCATGACATGACAGGAGCGTTTATGAATCAATCCTATGGAAGACTGGTCAGCCGGGCCGCCATCGCGGCGACCGTCATGGCATCCAGCCTGTTACTGATTAAAATCTTTGCCTGGTGGTATACCGGCTCGGTCAGTATTCTGGCGGCGCTGGTAGACTCGCTGATGGACATTGCCGCCTCGTTGACCAACCTGCTGGTGGTGCGCTACTCGCTGCAGCCGGCGGATGAAGAGCACACCTTTGGGCACGGTAAAGCGGAGTCGCTGGCTGCGCTGGCGCAAAGTATGTTCATTTCCGGGTCTGCGCTGTTCCTCTTTTTAACCGGTATTCAGCACCTCGTCTCGCCGACGCCGATGAACGATCCCGGCGTAGGGGTGGTGGTGACGGTCGTTGCACTTATATGCACACTTGTTCTGGTAACGTTCCAGCGCTGGGTGGTTCGCAAAACGCAAAGCCAGGCGGTACGGGCAGATATGCTTCATTATCAATCTGATGTTATGATGAATGGGGCTATTCTTATTGCGCTCGGTCTGGCCTGGTATGGCTGGCATCGGGCCGATGCGTTGTTTGCGTTAGGGATTGGCATCTATATTTTATATAGCGCTTTGCGGATGGGGTATGAAGCGGTGCAATCACTGCTTGACCGCGCCCTCCCGGACTCAGAACGCAATGAAATTTTTTCTATCGTGACCTCCTGGCCTGGTGTCAGCGGTGCACACGATCTGCGAACGCGGCAGTCAGGGCCGACCCGCTTTATTCAGATTCATATTGAAATGGAAGACAACCTGCCACTGGTTCAGGCTCACGTTATTGCTGAGCAGGTCGAGCAGGCGATATTGCAGCGTTTTCCTGGTTCAGACGTCATCATTCACCAGGATCCCTGCTCGGTTGTACCCGGACATGTTGGGCTTTCGTAATTCGTTGTAAAAAAGTGAGCCAGGCCGGCATTTTGTGTATAAATTACCGCCATTTGGTCTGACCTGAATCAATTCAGCTGGAAGGGATTGATATACTATTTGCAGTATTCGTTGGTCGATAAGTTTCTTCCGGCAACAGATTTCAATTTTGCATTCCTAAGTTCAGAGGTAGTCATGATTAAGAAAATCGGTGTGTTGACAAGCGGCGGTGATGCGCCGGGCATGAACGCGGCAATTCGTGGGGTTGTCCGTTCAGCGCTGACGGAAGGTCTGGAAGTTTTTGGTATCTATGATGGTTACCTGGGTCTGTATGAAGACCGTATGGTACAGCTCGACCGTTACAGCGTGTCTGACATGATCAACCGTGGCGGTACCTTCCTTGGGTCTGCGCGCTTCCCGGAATTCCGTGACGAACACGTGCGTGAAGTGGCTATCGAGAACATGAAGAAACGTGGCCTGGACGCCCTGGTGGTTATCGGTGGTGACGGCTCGTACATGGGTGCAAAACGTCTGACGGAAATGGGCTTCCCATGCATCGGTCTGCCAGGCACCATCGACAACGATATCAAAGGCACTGACTACACCATCGGTTACTTCACCGCGCTGGGTACCGTTGTGGAAGCGATTGACCGTCTGCGTGACACCTCTTCTTCTCACCAGCGTATCTCTATCGTTGAAGTGATGGGGCGTTACTGTGGTGACCTGACCCTGGCCGCGGCGATTGCGGGGGGTTGTGAATTCGTGGTGGTTCCGGAAGTGGAATTCAGCCGTGAAGATCTGGTGGCTGAAATTAAAGCGGGCATCGCGAAAGGAAAAAAACACGCGATCGTGGCCATCACCGAGCATATCTGTGACGTTGACGAGCTGGCGAAGTACATCGAAACCGAAACCAAACGTGAAACGCGCGCAACTGTACTGGGTCACATCCAGCGCGGTGGTTCCCCGGGTCCTTATGACCGTATTCTGGCGTCACGTATGGGCGCGTATGCTATCGAACTGCTGCTGCAGGGTCACGGTGGCCGCTGCGTCGGTATTCAGAACGAAAAACTGGTTCACCACGACATCATCGACGCCATTGAAAACATGAAGCGTCCGTTCAAAGGTGACTGGCTGGACTGCGCGAAAAAACTGTACTGATCGGCGTTTGTATTGTGCCGGGTGGCGGCTTCGCCTTACCCGGCCTACAAAAGCACGGTTCGTAGGCCCGGTAAGCGAAGCGCCACCGGGCTTTTTTGTCCGCAGAGTTTGTCTTTTTATTCCTCAAAGTTATAGCCAATCTTTTTTTATTCTTTAATCCTCGATTCCGTTTCTGGCACGCTGCAATCATCAAAACACTACACAAGAGAGCTGGGCGATGAATAAATGGGGCGTGGGTTTAACATTATTGCTGGCATCGACCAGCGTTCTGGCTAAGGACATCCAGTTACTGAACGTGTCATACGACCCGACGCGTGAGCTGTACGAGCAATACAACAAAGCGTTTGCGGCGCACTGGAAGCAGGAAACCGGCGACAACGTGGTAGTTCGCCAGTCTCACGGTGGGTCCGGTAAACAGGCGACCTCCGTCATCAACGGTATTGAAGCCGACGTGGTGACCCTCGCGCTGGCCTACGATGTCGACGCTATTGCCGAGCGTGGCCGCATCGACAAAAACTGGATCAAACGCCTGCCGGATAACTCCGCACCATACACGTCGACCATTGTTTTCCTCGTGCGTAAAGGCAACCCAAAACAGATCCACGACTGGAACGACCTGATCAAACCTGGCGTGTCAGTGATCACCCCGAACCCGAAAAGCTCTGGCGGCGCGCGCTGGAACTACCTGGGTGCGTGGGGCTACGCACTGCATCACAACAATGGCGACCAGGCCAAAGCGCAGGAGTTCGTAAAAGCGCTGTATAAAAACGTTGAGGTGCTGGACTCCGGCGCGCGTGGCGCCACCAACACCTTCGTAGAGCGTGGAATTGGCGACGTGCTGATTGCATGGGAAAACGAAGCCCTGCTGGCCACCCACGAACTGGGCAAAGATAAATTCGAGATTGTGACCCCAAGCGAGTCGATTCTGGCTGAGCCGACCGTCTCTGTTGTCGATAAGGTGGTTGAGAAAAAAGATACCAAAGCGGTGGCAGAAGCTTACCTGAAGTATCTCTACTCACCAGAAGGGCAGGAAATTGCGGCGAAAAACTTCTATCGCCCACGCGATCCGGCGGTGGCGAAGAAATACGAAACCGTCTTCCCTAAACTGAAACTCTTCACCATTGATGACGTGTTCGGTGGCTGGACGAAAGCGCAGAAAGAGCACTTCTCTAACGGCGGCACCTTCGACCAAATCAGCCAGCGCTAAAAATCAATCAATGACACGGTAACCCGGCGTGAGAAATCCGCCGGGTTTTTTATTTGGTCATCATTTTGCGTTACTCTTTTGCCTCTATCGAAAACAGGGAACGCGTTGTGAAAAAAATCATCTTACTGATCCTGATTGTTATCGCCCTTGTCGCGGGTGGCGTGTACTGGATGAAAGCGGGTAATCCGAATGCGTTGCGACATATCGTTCTCGACCAGTGTGTGCCGAATCAGCTCCAGCACCGTAATCCGGCGCCGTGTGCGCAGGTGAAAACAGATGCAGGCTACGTGGTGTTTAAAGACCGCAACGGACCGCTGCAGTATCTGCTGATGCCAACCTACCGCATCAACGGCACCGAAAGTCCGCTGTTGACCGAACCTCATACGCCGAACTTTTTCTGGCTGGCCTGGCAGTCGCGAAGCTTTATGACCCTGAAGCGCGGATCCGAGGTACCTGACAGCGCCATTTCGCTGACGATTAACGCCCCGACGGGCCGTACGCAGAATCATTTTCATATTCATATCTCCTGCCTGCGCCCGGACGTGCGCGAAAAGATCAATGCGGCTCAGGGAGAAATCACCACCCAGTGGCTCCCGTTCCCGGGTGGGCTGGAAGGGCATGAATATCTTGCTCGTCGGGTGACGGAGAATGAGCTGGTCCAGCGCAGCCCGTTTATGATGCTGGCAGAAGAAGTGCCCGAAGCGCGTGACCATATGGGGCGCTTCGCGCTGGCGATGGCGCAGCAGTCGGATGGTTCGTTTGTTTTGCTGGCGACGGAGCGCAACCTGCTGATGCTGAACCGCGCATCGGCAGAGGAATTGCAGGATCATCAATGCGATATCCTGAAGTAACCCCACCATAAATAGCGTTTACTCAACCTGCCTGTCGCCGTAGACTTGCTGAAAAATTCTACAGGAGACAGGTATGTCGCTCTGGTCAACGTATCCTCTGCTGCTGCCCTCGCTGATCGTTGGCATCACCATCGTGCTATGGGCGACGTCGCTCTTGCCGGAGTTTATCACCGCCCTGCTGTTCTTCACCGCGGCGATGACGGCGAAAATTGCTCCGCCTGAGGTCATCTTCGGCGGTTTTGCCTCGTCGGCTTTCTGGCTGGTGTTCAGCGGTTTTGTGCTCGGCGTGGCGATCCGCAAAACCGGGCTGGCGGACAGGGCCGCCCGGGCGCTGTCCGCAAAGCTCACCGACTCCTGGGTATTGATGGTGGCGAGCGTGGTGGTGCTGAGCTACGCGCTGGCGTTTGTCATGCCGTCGAATATGGGGCGTATTGCGCTGCTGATGCCGATTGTCGCCGCGATGGCAAAGCGCGCCGGTATTGCTGACGGCTCCCGCGCCTGGTTTGGTCTGGCGCTGGCGGTGGGGTTCGGGACGTTCCAGCTTTCGGCGACGATCCTGCCTGCAAACGTCCCTAACCTGGTGATGAGCGGCGCGGCGGAAGGCTCGTACGGTATCCACCTGAACTATGTCCCGTATCTGCTGCTGCACACGCCGGTGCTGGGTATTCTCAAAGGCCTGATCCTGATTGGCCTTATCTGCTGGCTTTTTCCCGGTCATCCAAAACCCCCGAAGGAACAGACGTCATCTGAACCCATGGGCTGGGATGAAAAGCGTCTTGCCTGGCTGCTGGCGATAGTGCTGGGGATGTGGGTGACGGAGAGCTGGCACGGTGTGGGGCCAGCGTGGACGGGGCTGGCAGCATCGGTCATCGTTATGCTGCCGCGCGTGGGCTTTATCACCGGCGAGGAGTTTTCTGCCGGTGTGAATATGCGTACCTGTATCTATGTTGCCGGTATTCTGGGGCTGGCGATTGTCGTCACGCAAACCGGGATTGGAACGGCGGTGGGTGAGGCGTTGCTCCGCATTATGCCGCTGGATGCAGAGAGACCGTTCACCAGCTTCCTGGCGCTGACTGGTATTACCACCGCGCTCAACTTTATTATGACCGCCAACGGCGTTCCGGCGCTGTATACCACCCTGGCGCAGAGTTTTTCGGATGCGACAGGTTTCCCTTTGCTGTCAGTGATCATGATTCAGGTACTGGGTTATTCCACGCCGCTGCTGCCGTATCAGGCGTCGCCGATTGTGGTGGCGATGGGGTTAGGGAAGGTGCCTGCAAAGGCGGGGATGGTGCTCTGTCTGGCGCTGGCAATTGTCACGTATCTGGTGCTGCTGCCGCTGGATTATTTGTGGTTTAGCGTTTTAGGTCGTTTGTAGCGATTTTGTAGGGCGGGTAAGCGCAAGCGCCACCCGCCACAACAGCATTACGCCTGCTTAGCCGCTTCTGCCGCTTTAACGATCACCGCGAAAGCGTCAGCTTTCAGGGATGCACCGCCAACCAGCGCGCCATCAATGTCTGGCTGGGTGAACAGCTCAGCAGCGTTGGATGCGTTAACGGAACCGCCGTACTGGATAATCACTTGCTCAGCCACTTTCGCGTCGGCTTTAGCAATGTGGTCACGGATGAATTTGTGAACCGCCTGAGCCTGTGCAGGGGTAGCTGATTTACCGGTACCGATCGCCCAGACTGGCTCGTATGCGATAACCGCACCTTCGAACGCTGCCGCGCCCTGGGTTTTCAGCACCGCGTCGATCTGACGTGCGCACACTTCTTCGGTTTTGCCTGCTTCGTTTTCTGCTTCGGTTTCACCGATGCACAGAACCGGAATCAGACCCTGCTCTTTCAGCACAGCGAATTTCTTCGCGATGAATTCGTCAGATTCTTTGTGGTAGGTGCGACGCTCAGAGTGGCCGATGATGATGTATTTCGCGCCGATATCTTTCAGCATTTCAGCGGATGTTTCACCGGTGAACGCGCCAGACAGGTTAACGTCAACGTTCTGCGCGCCCAGCACGATGTGGCTGCCGTCAGCGGCACGTTTAGCCAGATCCAGATACATATCCGGCGGAGCGATAGCAACCGCGCAGCCCGTCACGCCAGCCAGCTCTTTACGCAGGTTCGCAACCAGCTCGTTTACCATGTGGCGGCTGCCGTTCAGTTTCCAGTTACCCATCACTAAAGGATGTCGCATTTCAATTCTCCACGCTAAATAAGCGAATTAAGGAATATGGCCACCCTGACGGGCAGCATGGTCTGTGAATCAGTATAGAGATTTTCCCCCGAAAGGCTTTGCTTTTTGTCATTAATTCGCCCCGCCGAGGGTGTCAGATAGTGCCAGCTTAATCGGTTCAACTGCGAAGGTCAGTCCTTTTTCGCCGTTGTCCGCCACAACATAGCGAATCGCGCCTTCGGTATCGGCGTAGTAACGCTTGTTTTTACCGGCAGTGAGGAGTTTTTGCAGCTTTTGCTGGCTTTGTTTTTTCGTCAGCGCGGGGGTAAAAGCCTGCAACACAGCGCTCATATACTCCAGCGCCTTTGCCTTAGCGGCTTTCTGCTCCGGCCCCTGTATCGGCAGCCAGGTGATTTGCATGCTTTTGATTTTTAACGTACCGCGCTCCAGCGCCGTGGAGGCATACAAATTCTCGTTAATCTTGCTGGCTGCACGGGTCAGGGTCGGGGTATCGCGGGAACCATCAATGGCGCGAAATTCATCCAGTGGCAGCGTTGGGTTGGCCTGATTGAAGGTTTCACGAAACTGGCTGATGGACTGATCGAACGACGGCGCACCCGCCAGCAGATACGGTGCGGTGGTCGGGGCCGTCGTTTCAGCGGCGTGCAGGGGAAAACCCGCGCTGAGCAGTGCTAAACACAGGAAGAGAGAACGTGCCGAACTTTTCATCAACATTGCCCCTGGCCGTAAGTGCTCATGATTAAAACGATATCTGGTCGGCTTGTCAAAAGGTCACAACTCCAGGGTAAAATGCGCGCAATACGATAATAAGGAACCTTACATGACCATACAGCAGTGGCTGTTTTCATTCAAAGGGCGTATTGGACGCCGTGATTTCTGGATCTGGATGGTGACGTGGGTTGTCGCCATGCTGCTTCTGTTTTTTGTTGCTTATAACGCCTGGCTAAGCACGCAAACGGCGGCCTTTGCGCTGGTCTGCCTGCTATGGCCAACGGCCGCCGTGGTGGTGAAACGTCTGCACGATCGTGGTCGTTCCGGCGCGTGGGCATTTCTGATTATTCTGGCGTGGATGCTGGTGGCGGGAAACTGGGCGATGCTGCCGTCCATCCTGCCGTGGGTGGTGGGCAGGCTGCTGCCGTCGGTCATCTTCGTGATGATGGTTATCGATCTGGGCGCGTTTATCGGCACCCAGAGCGAAAACAAATACGGTAAAGATACCGTTGAGGTGAAGTACCGCTGATCACCAGTAGTGTTCAGCAGTCATATGACCCGGCCGGCGGCGAAGGTGTTTCGTCATCTGCCGGGTATCCTTCAGAAGCTGCTGCGTGTCGCGAACCATCTGCGGGTTGCCGCACAGCATCACGTGGCTGGTTTCGGCGCTCATTGGCAAACCCACTGCCTCTTCCAGGGCACCACTTTCAATTAACGCTGGTACGCGGCCAGTCAGCGTTCCTGCTACGGTTTCGCGGCTGACCACCGTCTGAATCTTTAACTTTCCGCCATACTGCTGTTCCAGCGCCTGCATCTGCGGCAAATAGCTCAAGTCTGCAGCGTAGCGCGCAGCGTGAACCAGCACGATGTTTTTAAAGCGTTCCAGGTCTTTGCCGTACTGCAGAATAGAGAGGTAGGGGCCAATGGCCGTACCGGTGGCCAGCATCCAGAGGGTGTCACAGTCAGGGATTTCCTCGAGCACAAAGAAGCCGGCGGCTTCACTCACAATTTGCACCTCGTCTCCGGGCTTAAGGGCGGCAAGGCGCGGACTGAGTTTGCCGTCCGGAACGGTGACCAGATAAAACTCGAGGTCCGGGTTATCAGGGGCGTTAACGTATGAGTAGGCGCGCTGTACGCGCTCGCCGTCGACATCCAGCCCCAGCTTCGCAAATTGCCCGGCTTTAAACGGGTGGACGGGAGCATGCAGGGTGAGACTAAATAGCGCATCGGTCCAGAACTGTATTTTTGTGACTTTACCTGTTACCCAGTCCGCCATGATCTTCTCCTGTGCTGTTTCTCTGTTCTATCTTCCGTACTTACCGGGGAGATTTCCAGCCCCTTTGGGCCGGAAAGCTCTATCGATCAAACGGTTTTACAGAATGTGCGTCTGCACGTCCGGGTCTTTGCGGTCGAGATAGTGGATTGACTGAATGCGACGAATGGTGCGCGATTTACCGCGGATCAGCAGCGTTTCAGTGGTCGCCATATTGCCTTTGCGGGTAATGCCGTCCAGCAGGTCGCCTTTAGTAATTCCGGTTGCCGAGAAGACAACATTATCGCTACGAGCCATCTCGTTCAGCGCGAGCACTTTATTGGCCTCGATGCCCATCGCTTCGCAGCGTGCCAGCTCATTTTCCCCAATACGGCGGTTTTCTTCGCTGTCGCCTTTCACCTCATGACGTGGCAGCAGACGGGCCTGCATATCGCCATCCAGCGCGCGGATCACTGCCGCTGATACCACGCCTTCCGGCGCGCCACCGATGCCGTACAGCACATCCACTTCGCTGTCTGGCATGCAAGTCAAAATGGAGGCGGCAACGTCGCCATCCGGAATGGCAAACACCCGCACGCCGAGCTTTTGCATCTGCGCGATGGTGGCGTCGTGGCGCGGTTTGGCCAGAATAGTCACGGTAAGTTCGCTAAGGGGTTTGGCCAGCGCTTTGGCGATGTTGCGCAGGTTCTCTTCCAGCGGCAGGCTGAGGTCGATAGCGCCCTTCGCGCCAGGACCGACAATCAGCTTCTCCATATACATATCCGGCGCGTTGAGGAAGCAGCCTTTATCGCCTACAGCCAGCACCGCCAGGGCATTGGCCTGACCCATCGCCGTCATGCGGGTGCCTTCGATCGGGTCGACGGCGATATCCACGGCATCGCCGTTGCCGGTACCCACTTTTTCACCGATATAGAGCATCGGCGCTTCGTCGATCTCGCCTTCGCCGATCACGATAGTACCGTCGATGTTGACCTGGTTAAGCACAATGCGCATGGCATGGACGGCCGCGCCGTCTGCGGTATTTTTGTCACCACGACCCAGCCATTTATAGCCTGCAAGGGCGGCGGCTTCGGTGACGCGGGAAAACTCGATAGCAAGTTCACGTTTCATGAGGTACTCGTACAATCAAAAGGAATTGCACGAAGTTTATCACAGAGTGGGGAGGGTGCGGTCTGAGCCCCTCACCCCAAAGGGGAGAGGCTGTTTTTAGTCCCCTCGCCCCTTTGGGGTGAGGGTTAGGGTGAGGGGGGAGTTCTTACTCGTCGTGCTCTTCCCACGCCAGGGCGCGTTTCACCGCTTTTTTCCAGCCGCTGTAGCGGAAGTTACGTTCGGTGGTTTCGATGCCAGGACGGAATTCGCGTTCGATAACCGCTTTCTCCTGCAGCTCGTCCAGGTTCTGCCAGAAGCCGACGGCCAGACCGGCAAGGTACGCCGCACCCAGCGCGGTGACTTCACGCACTTCAGGACGCTCCACGCGGGTGCCCAGAATGTCGGACTGGAACTGCATCAGGAAGTTGTTCGCCACCGCGCCGCCGTCCACGCGCAGGGCGTGCAGACGAATGCCGGAGTCCGCCTGCATCGCTTCCAGCACGTCACGCGTCTGGTAGGCGATGGATTCCAGGGTGGCGCGAATAATGTGGTTAGAATTCACACCACGCGTCAGGCCGAAAATCGCGCCGCGCGCATACGGGTCCCAGTACGGTGCGCCCAGACCGGTGAATGCAGGCACCACGTACACGCCGTTGGTGTCTTTCACTTTGGTCGCGAAGTACTCGGAGTCGAATGCATCGCTGATCAGCTTCATCTCGTCACGCAGCCACTGGATAGACGCACCGGCCATGAACACCGCACCTTCCAGGGCATAGTTCACTTCGCCGCGTGGGCCGCAGGCGATGGTGGTCAGCAGGCCGTTTTCTGATTTCACTGCTTTCTCGCCGGTGTTCATCAGCATAAAGCAGCCGGTGCCGTAGGTGTTCTTCGCCATCCCTTCCTTAACGCACAGCTGGCCGAACAGCGCCGCCTGCTGGTCACCAGCGATACCGGCGATAGGAATACGCGTACCGCCTTTACCGCCGATGTTGGTCTGGCCGTACACTTCAGAAGATTTACGCACTTCAGGCAGCATCGCGCGTGGGATATCCAGCGCGTCCAGCATCTTGTCATCCCACTCCAGGGTGTTGATGTTGAACAGCATGGTACGCGAGGCGTTGGTGTAGTCGGTGACGTGAACGCGTCCCTGGGTCATCTTCCAGATAAGCCAGGTATCGACGGTGCCGAACAGCAGCTCACCGCGTTTGGCACGCTCACGTGACCCTTCCACGTGGTCGAGGATCCACTTCACTTTGGTGCCGGAGAAATACGGGTCAACCACCAGACCCGTGGCGCTGCGGACGTACTCTTCCATGCCATCACGCTTCAGCTGCTCGCAGATCTCAGAAGTACGACGGCACTGCCAGACGATGGCGTTGTAAATCGGTTTTCCGGTTTCACGTTCCCAGACAATCGTTGTTTCACGCTGGTTGGTGATACCAATTGCGGCGATTTCGTCAGAACTGATATCGGCTTTCGCCAGCACTTCGACCAGCGTGGAGCTTTGTGATGCCCAAATCTCCATCGGGTCGTGTTCTACCCAGCCTGGACGAGGATAAATTTGTTCAAATTCGCGCTGTGACACGCTGACGATGTTCGCGTCATGATCCATTACGACAGCGCGGGAGCTGGTAGTGCCCTGGTCGAGCGCAACGATATATTTTTTTTCGGTCATGGTATGTGTCCCGTAGTCAGATTACAGCGAAGCTTTTTGTTGTGCGGTAGAAGTCGTCTCCTTCTCCTCTTCCACACAGGTGTCGCACGGTAAGTGGCGACCAATTAATTTGCGGTAGCTAAATGCGCCCAGCGCAGCCCCGACAACCGGTGCAAACAGCGGTACCAGGAAGTAAGGAATGTCTTTGCCACCGGTAAAGGCGACGTCGCCCCAGCCTGCGATAAAGGCGAACGCTTTCGGTCCGATATCACGCGCCGGGTTCATCGCGAATCCGGTCAGTGGGCCCATGGATGCGCCAATTACCGCAATCAGCAGACCAATCAGCAGAGGAGCCAGCGGGCCGCGCGGAATGCCGTTTCCGTCGTCGGTCAGCGCCAGGATTACGCCCATCAGAATAGCGGTAATCACCATTTCAACTGCGAATGCCTGCACAAAATTGATATGCGGGTTTGGATAGGTTGAGAAGATACCTGCCAGATCCAGACTTTCGACGCTGCCGCGCACCATATGATGCGTCTGTTCGAAGTCGATGAAAAGATTGTAATAAAGCCCGTAAACTAACGCCGCTGCGCAAAACGCGCCGGCAAACTGAGAAAGAATGAAAGGAACAACTTTGCGTCCGTCGAAGCACGCAAACAGCCACAGTGCGATAGTCACCGCCGGGTTAAGATGTGCACCAGAAACCCCTGCAGTCAGGTAGATGGCCATCGCCACGCCCAGACCCCAGATGATACTGATTTCCCACTGACCAAAACTGGCACCCGCCACTTTCAGTGCAGCGACACAACCCACTCCGAAGAATATCAACAACCCGGTACCAAGGAACTCGGCAATGCACTGGCCTTTTAAGGTTGATGTCTGACTCATAATCGGAATCCTGAAGAAATTGATGTTTATTGTTAGCATGGCCGCCCGTGACAGCCACGATGTCCTGTAGACATAGTGTTAATTTATCGTTAACGAGCAAAAACGAGAAATATCGAAATCAAAATGTGTGGTCTATGTCAATAAAATGAGCGTTTTCGCGCCATAAAGCACATTTTTACAACAGCGCCGGAATGTGAGCTGAATCATTTCATTAACGAATGAGTTAACAATTTAGGGGTATATGACGCGAACGCACCAGGACCAGACCTAAAAGTGTTGCAAAGCGCGATCTGCGCGGCGTGTCGCTGGACACAGAGCGCCGCGCTCCATACAATCGATGGAATATGTCGTGCGCGTTTATGTTAAAGCGTCGCCTTGCAATTCAGGAGAGGTAGCATCATGTCTTTAGAAGTGTTTGAGAAACTGGAATCGAAAGTACAGCAGGCGATTGACACCATCACGCTGCTGCAGATGGAAATTGAAGAGCTGAAAGAGAAGAACAACAGCCTGGCGCAGGAAGTTCAGAATGCGCAGCACAGCCGCGAAGAACTGGAGCGCGAAAACAACCAGCTGCGCGAGCAGCAGAACGGCTGGCAGGATCGCCTGCAGGCGCTGCTGGGACGTATGGAAGAAGTCTGATTCCCATAGAGAAGAACAGAGTAGGCCGGGTCAGGCGAAGCCGCCACCCGGCTTTTTTTATGGTTTTCGTTAACTGACATCAAACCATAAAAAAGGCCGCCAATGGCGGCCTTAACGCTACTTGTCCTGCGCTGTCATAGCATAAGCAACAAACCCACCAGGTTCATCACTCTTTACCACGAGTACGCTGGCGACAATGAACGCGATACATAAATAGCGTTTCATTATGCGGTCCCTGCAGCTAACCGCTCCACCGTTCACCACCGGTGATAAGTCGGTGGACACAAGCCCTGGCGTGGGCTGCTTTACGGTTGTGAATATACCTTTCCCTGGACCGATGCCCATTTGCGAGATGGCGGAAAGGGACGCTGCATCATAGTTAACATCAGCCTCGCCGTTAAGATGTGCAAATAAAATTAAGATTTTATAAAGAGTCTGAGGGATTGCCTGCCGCTTATTGAGGGGTATGATAAAAGTCCCTGGTGTGGAGCTGTAAATTCTCCCAACGGACCGCGAATCCCGAGGGACAAAAAAACCGCCACATTGCTGTTGGCGGTTTTTTTATGGTTCACGCTGACTGTTTTACTACTCAATATCCAGCGGATCTTCGGACAGGATAATGCCGGTATTATCGGCGTAGAGATGGTCGCCTGAGAAGAAGGTCACGCCGCCGAAGTTAACGCGCACGTCGCTTTCGCCGATGCCGTCACCCGCCGCCCCTACCGGTATGGCAGCGATGGCCTGAATCCCGATATCCAGCTCCTCCAGATCGTCCACCTGGCGCACGGAACCGTACACCACAAGGCCTTCCCACTCATTCTGGACGGCAATGCCGGCCAGCTCTGCATCAATCAAGGCGCGCCGCACGGAACCGCCGCCGTCGACCACCAGAACGCGACCACGGCCGTTCTGTTCGAGCAGATCGTACAGCAACCCGTTATCCTCGAAACATTTCACCGTGACGATTTGACCGCCAAACGACGACCGCCCACCAAAGTTGGAGAATAACGGTTCAACGACGTTGACATCTTCCTGGTAGATGTCACAAAGCTCGGAGGTATCGTATTTCATAGGGTTAACGCTCAGTTGCTGCGAATGTGTTCAGTATATCGTGCGAAATGCGTTGTTGGCAAAATCATCAATTGTTAATTGATATTTGTCAGCTAACGCAGCGTCTGGCTTAAGACAATCCCGATGACGAACAACAGGTTAGTCAGCAGCGCGCCTTTTACCGTGCGCTCCAGCATCGGCGGCATGGCAGCCGGGCTGCGTTCACGCATGACAAAGCGGGCCTGGTTAATCAACAGCGGCGCGGCAAGCAAAAACAGCCAGCCCCACAGACTGTGCAGGGAAATCAGGTTAAACAGCGCGAGACAGACCAGGGCACCCAGCAGCAGGCAGGCATGGTAGCGACGCGCATTCACTGGCCCCAGACGGACCGCCAGGGTGTTTTTGCCGTTCTCGCGATCGCTGTCGATGTCGCGCAGGTTGTTGATGTTGAGCACTGCTGTCGCCAGCAGACCGCAGGCGGTCGCGGGCAGGAACAGGGCCGGGATCACCGTATGCGCCTGCAGATACCAGCTTCCCATCACGCTCAGCCAGCCGAAGAACACCAGCACGGAGATATCCCCGAGACCAATATAACCGTAGGGGCGCGTACCGACGGTATAAGTGATGGCGGCAATAATGGCCAATAGCCCCAGCACCAGGAAGCCAATAAAATCGCTGGTGGTATTAGACGCCACCGTCACCAGTGCCAGGCCGGATAGGCAGATCAACACCACGGTGATTATCAGCGCACGTTTCATCTGCGCCTGAGTAATCACACCTTTTTGCATTCCACGCAGTGGCCCGATACGGTCCGGCTTGTCACTGCCTTTCACCGCATCGCCATAATCGTTGGCAAGGTTGGAAAGGATCTGCAGCAGACCCGCGGTAATCAATGCGAGTGCGGCCACCAGGGGATCAAAATAACCTTGCCACCAGGCAAGCGCCGTACCGACAATAATCGCGGCAAAGGCCAGAGGAAGGGTTTTAGGGCGCAAACTTTCGAGCCACGCCTGAGTACGGCTGATGTCAGTCATAAGTATTTAGCCAATAAAAATGGGGGCATTAGCCCCCATTAAACGTGATGAGAATGCAGTAACCGCGATTATAGGATAAAACGGCTCAGATCTTCATCTGCCACTAACGCATCCAGATGTTTACTCACATAGTCTGCGTCAATGGTAACGGTTTGGCCGCTGAGGTCGCTCGCGTCATAAGAGATATCTTCCACCAGGCGTTCCAGCACGGTGTGCAGACGACGCGCACCGATGTTCTCGGTGGTTTCGTTCACCTGCCATGCAGCCTGAGCAATACGCTTGATGCCGTCTTCGGTGAATTCGAGGTTCACGCCTTCGGTCGCCATCAGCGCTTTGTACTGAACGGTAGCAGAAGCGTTTGGCTCGGTCAGGATACGTTCGAAATCTTCGGTGGTCAGCGCCTGCAGCTCAACGCGGATGGGCAGACGTCCCTGCAGTTCCGGGATCAGATCCGACGGGCTGGCGACCTGGAACGCACCTGAAGCGATAAACAGGATGTGGTCCGTTTTCACCATGCCGTGCTTGGTTGAGACGGTGCAGCCTTCCACCAGCGGCAGGAGGTCGCGCTGAACGCCTTCGCGGGAAACATCCGGGCCGGAACTGTTGCCGCCACGCTTACAAATTTTGTCGATTTCGTCGATAAACACGATACCGTGCTGCTCAACCGCGTCGATAGCGTCCTGCTTCAGCTCTTCCGGGTTCACCAGCTTCGCCGCTTCTTCTTCAATCAACAGCTTCATCGCGTCTTTGATTTTCAGCTTACGCGCTTTTTGCTTCTGGCCGCCCAGGTTCTGGAACATGGACTGCAGCTGGCTGGTCATCTCCTCCATTCCCGGAGGCGCCATGATTTCCACACCCATTGGCGCGGCAGCGAGATCGATCTCAATCTCTTTGTCGTCCAACTGACCTTCACGCAGTTTTTTACGGAACGCCTGACGTGCCGCAGACGGTTCAGCCTGCTGTTCAGCCTGGCCCCAGTTATTTTTCGCCGGTGGGATCAGCACGTCGAGAATGCGCTCTTCAGCCATCTCTTCTGCGCGATAGCGGTTTTTCTCAATCGCCTGGACGCGCACCATTTTGATCGCCGAATCGGTCAGATCGCGGATGATGGAGTCCACTTCTTTACCTACATAGCCCACTTCGGTGAACTTGGTGGCTTCCACTTTGATGAACGGCGCATTAGCCAGTTTTGCCAGGCGACGGGCGATCTCGGTTTTACCGACGCCGGTCGGGCCGATCATCAGAATGTTTTTTGGCGTCACTTCATGGCGCAGCTCTTCGTCGAGCTGCATGCGGCGCCAGCGGTTACGCAGGGCAATCGCCACGGAACGCTTCGCGTTGTCCTGGCCGATAATATGTTTGTCCAGTTCGCTGACAATTTCGCGTGGGGTCATTTCAGACATGGGAGATCCTTACGCTTTGGAGGTCAATTCTTCGATGGTGTGATTGTGGTTGGTATAGATGCAGATATCACCTGCAATATCCAACGCCTTCACCGCGATATCACGCGCGTTCATGTCGGTGTTCTCCAACAGCGCGCGGGCTGCAGCCTGGGCATAAGGGCCGCCAGAGCCGATGGCAATCAGGTCATTTTCCGGCTGAATAACGTCACCGTTACCGGTGATGATAAGCGAAGCGGTTTCATCAGCCACCGCCAGCAGCGCTTCGAGCTTGCGCAGCATGCGGTCGGTACGCCAGTCTTTTGCCAGCTCCACGGCGGCTTTCACCAGATGACCCTGGTGCATTTCCAGTTTGCGTTCAAACAGTTCAAACAGCGTGAAGGCATCAGCCGTGCCGCCTGCAAAACCGGCGATCACTTTGTCGTTATAGAGACGACGCACTTTCTTCACGTTGCCTTTCATGACGGTATTACCCAGCGTGGCCTGGCCATCACCGGCGATTACCACATGGCCGTTACGGCGTACACTTACTATTGTTGTCACGAGCAGACCCCCTGGTTACAGAATCGGGAAACAGGAGCCCTGAGCCTGTGCCCAGGGCTGAATAGAATGATAGATGGGGGGGAATTTGGGGGTTTCAACCCCCGGATGCGAGTCGAATGCAGTTTGTGTGACCGGCGAGTTTCAAACGAGAAATGGTGCCATCGGCATTTTCTTTGCCTTTGACCGGACCAATCACCACGCGATTCCAGCCGTTATTGGTGGTAATTCGCGAGTCAAACCCTTCAAAAGCCAGCTGTGCACGCACCGTTTCCGCCTGCTCGGCGCCTTTGAACGAACCACACTGAACCATCCAGCGACGTTCGTCTTTTTTCTCTGCCGTCTGCTTAGGTGCTTCGGTCTCTTTGGTGATCGGCGCGGCCTGCTGCGTTTTCGGCTGCTGTGCGGTGGTATGCGCAGGCGTCTGCAGCAGATCCTGATACGGCTGAGCCGCCTGCTTCTGCGGCTGGGCCTTTGGCTGTTGCTGAGCAGGCTGGGACTGCGCCGTGCGCGTCTGCTGCTGGTACGGCTGTTCCGTGACCCGCGGCTGCGCTTTAGGCTGCTGTACCGGCTGGGTTTGCGCCCACTGCTGTTGTTGCTGCTGCTGAATCTGCTGTTGCGCCTGACGTCGCTGCAGCGTCTGCTGGCGCTGTTCCGGCGTCTGCTCATTCCACGGCACTTCATTCAGCTGCGTTGGCTGCTGGCGCATATCGGCCTGCATTTGTGCCAGCAGCTGACGCTGTTCATCCGTCAGTTGATTCGCATTCTGCACTTCACCACCCGCAGAAGGTTCGGTTGGCGCACGTACCCCAGGCTGACGGCTTTCCAGCTCTTTGATATAGCGCCAGCGCTCTTCAGGCTTCGGAGGAAGGCCATTTCCGGCCACTTTACTGGCCTGAAGCGCCTCAGACTCTTCTTTTTTATGGTGCGTGATAAAGTACAGGCCACCAATAAAGGCGACGACTACAGCCGCAGCAATAGCGACCATTGCTGGCGAGACAGCAGGCAGGTTACGTTGCTTTTTCCTTGAGCTACTCTTTTTGCGTCGCGAAGGTGCCGGCTGGCCGCGACGTACATAATCTCGTTGTGCCACTATCGTTTCGCTGTATTTATTCGTTCGTCAGTCCGCCATGTTACTTAAGCGGCGGGGCTTTGACCAGATAAGGGTGTCCTAAAGACGTTTACTTTAAGTCAATGCCTGGGTCGTGCCACGGACAATCAGTTCGCAGTCCAGCAACCGTGAGCCGCTGCTAACTGTTTGACCGTGAAGCTGATCCAGCAGAAGAAGCATCGCTTCGCGACCGATTTGGTAGCGCGGCTGAGAAACCGTTGAGAGCGGCGGATCGCAAAATTCTGAAAGCGAAATATTATCGAATCCGATGATAGATAAATCTTTCGGTATCCGCAGGCCGCGACGTTTGGCGTACGAAAGCGCGCCCAGCGCCATCACATCGCTGTGACAAAATACGGCGGTTGGCGGCTCTGGCAGATCCAGCAGCCTTTCCAGTGCTTGACCACCGGCTGCGAAGGTAAAGTCACCGCGCGCAATGTAGTGCGGATCGACGATGGCGCCGGTACGGCGCAGCGCCTGCACGTAGCCCTGCAGACGGTAGTGACACAGCGGCATCTCTTCCGGCCCGGCAATGCAGCCAATCCGTTTATGTCCCAGTTCCTGGAGATAGTTCACGGCGTTGAATGCGGCGGTGAGGTTATCGATATGGACCGTCGGCAGCTCCAGCTCTGGCGCAAACTCGTTGGCCATCACCATCGGTGGTAAATTCCGCTGTTCTTCAATGCTGGCGTCGAACGGCAGGCGCGAGCCAAGCAGCAGCATACCGTCAATCTGCTTGGTGATAATGAGGTCGATAAAGGTTTTTTCTTGCTGGTTCTGGTGGGCACAGTCGCCAATCAGCACCAGGTAGCCCTGTTCCGCCGCGGTGACTTCAATTCCGCGAATAATCTCGCTGAAGAAGGGGTCGCAGATGTCCGGCACAATCACCAGAATGGTACGCGACTCGTTGCGCTTCACGTTACGCCCCATTGCCTGCGGAAAATAGCCCACTTCCAGCGCAGCCTGCTCCACCCGGTTACGGGTCGCCTGGGAGACTTTATCCGGGTTCATTAATGCGCGGGACACGGTTGCCGTTGAGACTTGTGCTTTCTCGGCAACGTCTTTCATGGTCGCCGCAGCAACCTCTTTCCTGGACTTCAACGTCTTCTCCTCGCCTGAACACCGAACTTCTGACGTCACCATTTTTACAGATAGTTAATGGAATCGGTTACAGAATTTTCATAAAAAGTGTGAGGAGCGTTAAATTTTTCGATCCGCCTTCAGCCTTCGATGGGATCGACATCCAGAACCCACTTCACTTTTCGCGCTTCGGGCAGGGTGTTAATCAGCACCAGCGCGCCGCTGACGATATGCTGAAGACGAACCCGCGAGGGGTGCTGGAGCAAAATTTGCCAGCGAAAACGTCCCCCGCGCTTGGGCGCCAGCGCCGGAACCGGACCTAAAATCCACAGTTGATTATCCACCAGCGGGCTGGCCTGCAGGAGGTTTCTCAGCTGCTGCAGGAAAAGCGGCGCCTGCTGGTTGTTATGGTCTTCCGCGCGGATGATAACGTGGCTGGTCCACGGGGGAAGCTGCATGGTCTGGCGTTCGGCCAGCGCCTGCTCGGCGAAGGCGTCATAGCCTTTGTGCAACAGGGTTTGCAGCAACGGGTGCTCCGGGTGGTGCGTTTGCAGAACGACTTCTCCCTGCTTGCCGGCGCGCCCCGCACGTCCCGCCACCTGGGTATAGAGCTGGGCAAAACGCTCGGCTGAGCGGAAATCGGCAGAGAACAGCGCGCCGTCCACGTCCAGCAGAGCGACCAGCGTCACGTCCGGAAAGTGATGGCCTTTGGCCAGCATCTGGGTGCCAATCAGTATGCGTGCGCCTCCGCGATGCACTTCCGCCAGCTGCTGCTCCAGCGCCCCTTTGCGGCTGGTGGTATCTCTGTCGATACGGGAAATGGGCACATCCGGGAAGAAAGGGGCCAGAGCCTGTTCCAGCTGCTCCGTCCCCAGACCAACCGGCACAATATGCGTAGACCCGCACGAGGGGCACTGGCGTGGCACCGGGCGCTGGCTGTCGCAGTGGTGGCAGCGCAAATGACGCTGGGCCTGGTGGAAGGTGTAGTAATGGTCACAGCGCGGGCACTCGGCAATCCAGCCGCAGTCGTGGCACAGCAGGGCGGGGGCAAACCCGCGTCGGTTAAGGAACAGAATGACCTGGTTCCCCGCCTGCAAATGCTGGCGCATGCGGGTAATAAGCGCGGGCGCTAACCCTGCCTGCACCTGCTGACCTTTCAGATCCAGCACATGCTGAATGGCCGGACGGGCATTCCCCGCGCGGCGCGTCAGGCGCAGCATATGGTATTTACGCTGGCGCACGTTGTGCAGCGTTTCGAGCGCAGGCGTGGCGGAGCCAAGAATGATGGGGATTTGCTCGCTGTGGGCGCGATAAACCGCCAGATCGCGGGCGTGATAGCGCCAGCCTTCCTGCTGTTTATAGGAGCTGTCGTGCTCTTCGTCGATCACGATAACGCCAAGGTTTTTAAACGGCGTAAACAGCGACGAGCGGGTGCCGATGACAATCGCCGCTTCGCCGTTCTTCGCTTTCAGCCAGGCGCTGAGCCGTTCGCTGTCGTTCAGGCCGGAGTGCAGCACTTCAACCGGCGCATTGAAGCGTTCGCGAAAGCGGGCGATGGTTTGCGGCGTCAGGCCAATTTCCGGCACCATCACCAGCGCCTGCTTGCCCTGAGCGAGCACGTTTTCCAGCACGCTCAGGTAGACTTCGGTCTTGCCGGAGCCGGTGACCCCCGCCAGCAGCCAGGCAGAGAAATGGTCGGAGGCGCTATGAATCGCGCCGACGGCGGTGGCCTGCTCGGTATTCAGACGCAGGCGATCCCCTGAGACGGAGAAACGCTCCCGCCAGTCGTACAGGGCAGGTGCTTCGCTTGCCAGCTCGCTCAGCCCTTTCTTTCTTAAAGCCTGTAGCGCCGTTTCGCTGACCTCGAGCTCATCAACCTGATGACGCCAGATTTTTCCCTGACGCAGGGCCGCCAGCGCCTGCTGCTGTTTCTGCGAGCGCTTCAGGCTGTTGATGTCCACCGACTGGCCCTGCTCGGTCGCAAACCAGTACCACACTGGCGCATGGGTGGCGCTCTTGCCCTGGCGCAGCATGATCGGCAGGGCGTGGAACAGAACATCGCCAATCGGGTGATGGTAGTAATCCGCCGCCCACAGCAGCAGTCGCCAGGTGCTGAGGGAGTAAACCGGCTCGTTGTCCAGCACTTCAACAATCGATTTCAGTTCGTTAAGCGGTAATTCGCTTTTATCGCTGACGGAGACGACGATCCCTACACGCTGCTGTTTGCCGAACGGCACGGTCACGCGACAGCCCGCTTTTGCGCTCATGCTGTCAGGCAGCAGGTAGTCAAAGGTGCGGGGAAGCGGAACGGGCAGGGCAACGTGAGCGACGGGCATCGAATCTTCCTGACTTGAAAAGTGGCGCGTTAGTATACACATTAGTGAAAGCGGCGTGCGGATCAGTTTGCATACGTTGGTCAAATTCTGTATGATTCGCCGCCTTTGGTGTACTTTACGCCAAAGAACTTACAATCAACATCGCGTGGTGTCTGGCGTTAGGGCTGGAAGAGCGACGCGGCCTTAACTGAGGTTCTCCCATGAAAAAAGATATTCACCCGAAATACGAAATGATTACTGCAAACTGCTCTTGCGGTAACTCTATCCAGATCCGCTCTACCGTGGGTCACGATCTGAACCTGGACGTGTGCGGCAAATGCCACCCGTTCTACACTGGTAAGCAGCGTGATGTTGCAACCGGTGGCCGTGTTGACCGCTTCAACAAGCGTTTCAGCATCCCGGGCGCTAAATAAGTTTCCCGAAAAAAAGGCACCGCAAGGTGCCTTTTTTGTATCCGCTTCTCAGTATTCCCACGTCTCCGGGTCAATACCCAGTTCACGCATGATCACCTTCGCCTCTTCCGGGATTTCGTCACTACGCTCTTTGCGCAGATCGTCATCGTTCGGCAACGGTTGACCGGTAAACGCATGCAGAAACGCTTCGCACAGCAGTTCGCTGTTGGTTGCGTGGCGCAGGTTGTTCACCTGACGACGCGTACGTTCATCGGTGAGGATCTTCAACACCTTCAGAGGAATGGAAACCGTAATTTTCTTTACTTGCTCACTCTTCTTACCGTGCTCAGCGTATGGGCTGATATATTCGCCGCTCCATTCAGCCATGAGATACCTTTAATCCTCTCAGTCATTTATCTAAAGGTGCAAAACCTGTAACCACCCGTTTTGAACCGCAATCTTGCCTAGTTTACCGTAGAGACGATACCGTGGCACGGATATTGCCGCTGCAGCGTGCACTAAAGCATATAATTTTAACGGCTATTTGCGCATTGCTCAATCTATACGCAAAGAAGTTTAGATGTCCAGATGTATTGACGTCCATACTTTCAATGTTTACTCTGGTGCCTGACTTTTCACCTCATTCGCCAGGAAGCCCTCACCATGACGCGTAAACAGGCCACTATCGCAGTGCGTAGCGGATTAAATGATGACGAGCAGTACGGCTGCGTTGTCCCGCCCATTCATCTTTCCAGTACCTATAATTTCACCGGATTTAATGAACCCCGCGCGCATGATTACTCGCGTCGTGGCAACCCTACGCGTGACGTGACCCAGCGCGCGCTGGCGGAACTGGAAGGTGGCGCAGGGGCAGTATTAACCAATACCGGGATGTCCGCCATTCATCTGGTCACCACCGTGTTCCTGAAACCGGGCGATCTGCTGGTGGCGCCGCACGATTGCTACGGCGGCAGCTATCGTCTGTTTGATAGCCTGGCGAAACGCGGCTGCTATCGCGTACTGTTTGTCGATCAAAACGACGAACAGGCGCTGAAACAGGCGCTGGCAGAGAAACCGAAGCTGGTCCTGGTGGAAAGTCCAAGCAATCCATTGTTGCGCGTTGTCGATATTGCGAAAATTTGTCAGCTCGCAAGGGATGCGGGAGCGATAAGTGTAGTGGATAATACCTTCCTCAGTCCGGCCCTTCAGAACCCACTCGCACTGGGTGCCGATCTGGTATTGCATTCATGCACAAAATATCTGAACGGCCATTCTGACGTGGTTGCGGGCGTGGTGATTGCTAAAGATCCTGATGTTGTCACCGAACTGGCATGGTGGGCGAATAACATTGGCGTCACCGCCGGGGCTTTCGACAGTTATCTGCTGTTACGCGGCATTCGCACGCTGTCGCCGCGTATGGACGTGGCGCAGCGCAATGCCCAGGCGATTGTTGATTTCCTGAAAACCCAGCCGCTGGTGAAAAAGCTCTACCACCCGTCGCTGCCTGAAAACCAGGGGCATGAGATTGCCGCGCGTCAGCAGAAAGGGTTTGGCGCGATGTTAAGTTTTGAACTGGACGGTGACGAGCAAACGCTGCGTCGCTTCCTGAGCGGGTTGTCATTGTTTACGCTGGCGGAATCCTTAGGTGGGGTTGAAAGCTTGATCTCCCACGCCGCGACCATGACGCACGCAGGTATGGCACCCGAAGCACGTGCCGCCGCCGGGATTTCTGAGACGCTGCTGCGGATCTCAACCGGTATTGAAGATTCTGAAGATTTAATTGCCGATCTGGAAAATGGCTTCCGGGTCGCAGCCAAGGGGTAATCATGAGTGTGATAGCGCAGGCAGGGGCGAAGGGTCGTCAGCTGCACAAGTTTGGTGGTAGTAGTCTTGCTGATGTGAAATGTTATCTGCGTGTCGCAGGGATCATGACCGAGTATTCGCAGCCGGGGGACATGATGGTTGTCTCTGCGGCAGGCAGCACCACCAACCAGTTGATTAGCTGGCTGAAACTGAGCCAGACCGATCGCCTTTCTGCGCATCAGGTGCAACAGTCCTTACGTCGTTATCAGAGCGAGCTGATTGCCGGCCTGCTGCCTGCGGACGTGGCTGACGGGCTGATCAGCGCCTTTACCCATGACCTTGAGCGTCTGGCTGCGCTGCTCGACAGCGGTATTACCGATGCGGTGTATGCCGAAGTGGTGGGCCACGGTGAAGTGTGGTCCGCGCGTCTGATGGCCGCAGTGTTGCAACATCTGGGGGTGGACGCCGCCTGGCTCGATGCGCGTGATTTCCTGCGCGCTGAACGCGCCGCACAGCCGCAGGTGGATGAAGGTTTGTCCTACCCGCTGCTGCAACAGCTGCTGGTGCAGCACCCGGGCAAACGGATTGTGGTGACTGGCTTTATCAGCCGCAGCAGTGCAGGCGAAACCGTACTGCTTGGCCGTAACGGTTCCGACTACTCGGCAACGCAGATTGGCGCCCTGGCGGGCGTCTCTCGCGTCACCATCTGGAGCGACGTGGCGGGTGTTTACAGCGCGGACCCGCGTAAAGTGAAAGATGCCTGCCTGCTGCCGCTGCTGCGTCTGGATGAAGCCAGCGAGCTGGCCCGTCTGGCCGCACCGGTGCTGCACACCCGTACGCTGCAGCCGGTTTCCGGTAGCGATATCGACCTGCAGCTGCGCTGCAGTTACACCCCGGATCAAGGCTCCACGCGCATTGAGCGCGTTCTGGCGTCCGGTACCGGCGCGCGTATCGTCACCAGCCATGACGACATCTGTCTGATTGAGTTCCAGGTGCCGGCGGGCCAGGACTTCAAACTGGCGCATAAAGAGATCGACCTGGTGTTAAAGCGTGCTCAGGTACGCCCGCTGGCCGTGGGGGTTCACAATGACCGACAGCTGCTGCAGTTCTGCTACACCGCTGAAGTGGCGGACAGCGCCCTGAAAATCCTCGATGAAGCGGGTCTGCCGGGCGAGCTTCGCCTGCGTCAGGGACTGGCAATGGTGGCGATGGTGGGGGCGGGCGTCACCCGTAACCCGCTGCACTGCCACCGCTTCTGGCAGCAGCTGAAAGGCCAGCCGGTGGAATTTACCTGGCAATCGGAAGAGGGCATCAGCCTGGTCGCCGTCCTGCGCAAAGGTCCTACCGAAAGCCTGATTCAGGGCCTGCATACCTCTCTGTTCCGCGCCGAAAAACGCATCGGCCTGGTGCTGTTTGGTAAAGGCAACATCGGTTCCCGCTGGCTGGAGCTGTTTGCCCGCGAGCAGGTCACGCTCTCGGCGCGTACCGGCTTTGAATTCATTCTCGCAGGCGTCGTGGACAGCCGCCGCAGCCTGCTGAACTACGAAGGGCTGGATGCCAGCCGCGCGCTTGCCTTCTTTAATGACGAAGCCGTCGAGCAGGATGAAGAGTCGCTGTTCCTGTGGATGCGCGCGCACCCGTATGACGATCTGGTGGTGCTGGACGTTACCGCCAGTGAACAGCTTGCCGATCAGTATCTTGATTTTGCCAGCCACGGCTTCCACGTTATCAGTGCGAACAAACTGGCAGGGGCAAGCAGTACCGATAAATACCGTCAAATCCACGACGCGTTTGAAAAAACAGGACGCCACTGGCTCTACAACGCCACGGTTGGAGCTGGCCTGCCGGTTAACCACACGGTACGTGACCTGATTGAAAGCGGTGACAGCATTCTGGCGTTGAGCGGTATCTTCTCCGGCACGCTCTCCTGGCTGTTCCTGCAGTTTGACGGCACCGTGCCGTTCACTGACCTGGTGGATCAGGCGTGGCAGCAGGGCTTAACGGAACCCGATCCGCGCGTTGACCTCTCCGGTAAAGACGTCATGCGTAAGCTGGTGATCCTGGCGCGTGAAGCCGGTTATGACATCGAGCCGGATTCCGTCCGCGTCGAGTCACTGGTGCCTGCTGGCTGTGAGGAGGGCTCGGTGGATCATTTCTTTGAGAATGGTGAAGAGCTTAACGAGCAGATGGTACAGCGTCTGGAAGCGGCGAACGAGATGGGTCTGGTGCTGCGTTACGTAGCGCGTTTCGAGGCGAATGGAAAAGCGCGTGTCGGTGTCGAGGCGGTGCGTCCTGAACATCCGCTGGCGGCGCTGCTACCGTGCGATAACGTCTTTGCCATCGAAAGCCGCTGGTATCGCGATAACCCGCTGGTGATCCGCGGTCCTGGCGCGGGGCGTGATGTGACCGCCGGGGCAATCCAGTCCGACATTAACCGTCTGGCTAAGCTGCTGTAACGCCCCTCACCCCAGCCCTCTCCCCAAAGGGGAGAGGGTGTCATCGTTCCCTCTCCCCTTTGGGGAGAGGGTTAGGGTGAGGGGTCTTTCCACCCCATCATGAATTTCCTTCATCTTCCCTGAGCAAACCTCACCGTTATTGTTGATTATTTATGTTGACGTCCCTGCGCTTTTCCGTCATTTTTACATCTGGACGTCTAAACGTATAGAAGTTCACAACACAACAGACAATGACAAGCGATTGATAGAGGTAAGGTATGAGCTTTTTTCACGCCAACCAGCGGGAAGCACTGAATCAGAGCCTGGCCGAAGTAAACGGCCAGATTAACGTCTCTTTTGAATTTTTCCCGCCTCGCACCAGTGAAATGGAGCAAACCCTGTGGAGCTCTATCGATCGTCTCAGCAGCCTGAAACCGAAGTTTGTCTCGGTGACCTACGGCGCGAACTCCGGTGAGCGTGACCGCACGCACAGCATCATTAAAGGCATCAAAGATCGTACCGGTCTGGAGGCGGCGCCGCACCTCACCTGTATTGACGCGACCCGCGACGAGCTGCGTGCCATCGCTCAGGACTACTGGAACAACGGCATTCGTCATATCGTCGCCCTGCGTGGCGACCTGCCGCCGGGTAGCGGTAAGCCGGAAATGTATGCGGCGGATCTGGTCGCTCTTCTGAAAGAAGTCGCGGACTTTGATATCTCCGTTGCCGCTTATCCTGAAGTACACCCGGAAGCGAAAAGCGCCCAGGCCGATCTGCTTAACCTGAAGCGTAAAGTGGATGCCGGGGCAAACCGTGCCATTACGCAGTTCTTTTTTGATGTGGAAAGCTACCTGCGCTTTCGCGACCGCTGCGTCTCCGCGGGCATCGACGTTGAAATTATCCCGGGCATTTTGCCGGTCTCTAACTTCAAACAGGCGAAGAAGTTTGCCGATATGACCAACGTGCGCATCCCGCTGTGGATGTCCAAAATGTACGAAGGGCTGGACGATGATCCGGAAACCCGCAAGCTGGTGGGTGCCAATATCGCGATGGATATGGTGAAGATCTTAAGTCGCGAAGGGGTGAAAGACTTCCATTTCTATACCCTGAACCGCGCGGAGATGAGCTACGCCATTTGTCATACGCTCGGTGTTCGCCCGGCATAATAAACATAAAGCCCTCATATCATGAGGGCTTTTTTAGTCGCGTGAAAAGTTAAAAGGTATTAGCTATCGAATCTGTGGATTAATTCAACTATATCTTATTGCTAGTGGTGTATATCGTAACGGTAACACTGTAAAAGGGAGCATAGCGATGAGCACGTCAGACGATTCCAATAAAGCGGCATCAGTCGGCAAATGCCCGTTCCATCAGGGCGGCGTCGATCACAGCGCGGGGGCAGGTACAGGCAGCCGTGACTGGTGGCCAAAACAACTCCGCATCGATCTTCTTAACCAACATTCCAACCGTTCTAACCCTCTGGGTGAAGACTTCGACTACCGCAAAGAATTCAGCAAGCTTGATTACTCTGCCCTGAAAGGCGACCTCAAAGCACTTTTAACCGACTCTCAACCGTGGTGGCCTGCCGACTGGGGCAGCTATGCGGGCCTGTTTATCCGTATGGCCTGGCATGGTGCGGGTACCTATCGCTCCGTTGACGGGCGCGGTGGGGCAGGACGCGGTCAACAGCGCTTTGCGCCACTGAACTCCTGGCCGGATAACGTTAGCCTGGATAAAGCGCGCCGTCTGCTGTGGCCCATCAAGAAAAAATACGGACAAAAAATTTCCTGGGCTGACCTGTTCATCCTCGCGGGTAACGTGGCGCTGGAAAATTCCGGCTTCCGCACCTTTGGTTTTGGTGCCGGGCGTGAAGATGTCTGGGAACCGGATCTGGACGTGAACTGGGGTGATGAAAAAGCCTGGCTGACCCACCGCGATCCGGAAGCGCTGGCGAAGCGCCCTCTGGCTGCCACCGAAATGGGGCTGATTTACGTTAACCCGGAAGGGCCAAACGCCAGTGGCGAACCGCTGTCAGCGGCAGCGGCGATCCGCGCAACCTTCGGCAACATGGGGATGAACGATGAAGAGACCGTCGCGCTGATTGCGGGCGGCCACACCCTCGGTAAAACCCACGGCGCAGGTGAAGCCACCCACGTGGGTACCGACCCGGAAGCCTCACCGATTGAAGCGCAGGGTCTTGGCTGGGCCAGCACGCATGGCACAGGAGTTGGCGCTGACGCCATTACCTCCGGTCTGGAAGTCATCTGGTCCCAAACGCCGACCCAGTGGAGCAACTACTTCTTCGAGAACCTGTTCAAATACGAATGGGTACAGACCCGCAGCCCGGCAGGCGCGATTCAGTTTGAAGCCGTGGATGCACCGGAAATCATGCCTGACCCGTTCGACCCGTCGAAAAAACGTAAGCCAACGATGCTGGTTACCGACCTGACGCTGCGTTTTGACCCGGAATTCGAAAAGATTTCTCGCCGTTTCCTGAACGATCCGCAGGCTTTCAACGAAGCCTTCGCGCGCGCGTGGTTCAAACTGACTCACCGCGATATGGGTCCAAAATCGCGTTACCTTGGTCCGGAAGTGCCGAAAGAAGATCTGATCTGGCAGGATCCGCTGCCGGAGGCGGTATTCAATCCGACCAAAGAAGACATTGAAAGCCTGAAGGCGGAAATTGCCGCGTCCGGCCTGTCTGTCAGCGAACTGGTTTCTGTTGCCTGGGCGTCAGCCTCAACCTTCCGCGGTGGCGATAAGCGTGGCGGCGCCAACGGCGCACGTCTGGCGTTGGCCCCTCAGCGTGACTGGGACGTGAACGCCGCAGCGGTTCGCGCACTGCCGGCGCTGGAAGCTATCCAGCGCACCACCAACAAAGCCTCCCTGGCCGATATTATCGTGCTGGCGGGCGTGGTAGGCGTTGAGCAGGCTGCCAAAGCTGCGGGCGTGTATGTCACCGTACCGTTCACGCCGGGCCGCGTGGATGCGCGTCAGGACCAGACGGATATCGAGATGTTTAACCTGCTCGAGCCGATTGCCGATGGCTTCCGCAACTACCGTGCGCAGGTGGATGTGTCCACGACGGAGTCACTGCTGATTGATAAGGCCCAGCAGCTGACACTGACCGCACCGGAGTTGACGGTGCTGATCGGTGGCCTGCGCGTATTGGGTGCAAACTTTGATGGCAGCAAGAACGGTGTGTTCACCAACCGTGAGGGCGTGCTGAGCAATGATTTCTTCGTGAACCTGCTGGACATGAATACCCAGTGGAAGGCGACCGATGAATCCAATGAGCTGTTTGCCGGAAGCGATCGCGCCAGTGGTGAAGTGAAATATACCGCCACCCGCGCCGATCTGGTCTTCGGTTCTAACGCCGTGCTGCGCGCGCTGGCAGAGGTTTACGCCAGTGACGATGCGCATGAGAAGTTTGTCCGCGACTTCGTTGCAGCATGGGCGAGGGTGATGGATCTGGATCGCTTTGACGTGAAGTAACCATAATGCCGGGTGCGGTTACGCCTACCCGGCTTACGGGCAAAAAAATCCCCGCCGATGCGGGGATTTTTATTCATGCTATTTACTCCCACTCCTGCAGGAAACGCTGTCCATACTGGTCGGCCACCAGCAGTGCCGCGTAAACCTGATCCGGCGACACGCCGCCCGGCATGTTGTGGATGGTTTCCCCTTCCGCACAAGACGCTTCGGCAATCAGACGCATTTTGGCCGGAATGTCGTCTTTGATATTCAGCTGCGCCAGCGTAATGGGCAGCCCAACGCTGTGGCAAAGCGCCGCGACGGTCTCTATTTCTTCTACCGGCGCGTTTTCCAGCACCAACTGCGTCAACGTCCCAAACGCCACTTTTTCACCGTGGTAGAAATGATGTGCGTCCGGTACCGCCGTCATACCGTTATGAATAGCGTGTGCCGCCGCCAGACCACCGCTCTCAAAACCTACACCGCTGAGATAGGTATTGGCTTCGATAATGCGTTCCAGCGCCGGTGTGACCACATGCTGTTCTGCCGCCAGCATCGCTTTTTCACCTTCTTCAACCAGCGTGTTGTAGCACAGCTCGGCGAGCGCCAGTGCCGCCTGGGTACATTTACCGCCGGACATCGTGGTCGCGCCGCTGCGTGAGCAGGCGCGTGCTTCAAACCAGGTCGCCAGCGCATCGCCAATCCCGGCGGCCAGCAGACGCGCAGGCGCACCCGCAACCACTTTCGTATCCACAATCACCATGTTCGGGTTGTGCGGCAGCATCAGGTAGCGATCGAACTCGCCGCTGTCGGTGTAAATGACGGAGAGGGCGCTGCACGGCGCATCGGTGGAAGCGATAGTCGGCGCAATCGCAACGGGCACGTCCATAAAGTGAGCCAGTGCTTTGGCGGTATCCAGCGTTTTACCACCACCGATACCCAGCACCGCCATACAGTCGGCACTGTCAGCGAGTTTTTTCAGACGATCGATTTCATTTTGTGAACATTCGCCGCCAAAGGGTGCGATTTCGGCATGCAGCTCTGCTTTTTTAAAGCTTTGTCGCAAGGTCTCTTCGGCAAAACCCAGTACAAATTTATCACCGACGACCAGCCAGCGCTGTGCCAGAGGTTTCAGATAGTCGCCGAGACGGGTCAGCACATCCGCGCCCTGGATATATTTCCCCGGCGATTGAATGATACGGTCCATAACAATTCTCCCTTAGAGGTTGAGGTTACCAAACGCGTTTTTCCAGTCCTGCTCGAACTTCTCTATGGCTGACTCTACCGCCGGGGTGCCGAGCATGTGTTGCGCTACATCTAAAGGAAGCG
This sequence comes from Enterobacter sp. HSTU-ASh6, assembly GCF_026319105.1. Classification (NCBI taxonomy): domain Bacteria; kingdom Pseudomonadati; phylum Pseudomonadota; class Gammaproteobacteria; order Enterobacterales; family Enterobacteriaceae; genus Enterobacter; species Enterobacter sp. HSTU-ASh6. The sequence goes on from NZ_WSPD01000018.1 coordinate 75,703, forward strand.
TGATTGCCTCACATCCCGCGAGCAGACAGTCCAGCGCCTGACGCGGCGTTTTGAAACTGGCGGCCAGCACTTTACTGTCAGGCGCGTGCAGCTCCAGCAGGGTTTGCAGCTCCTGGACCATGCGGATGCCGTCACCGCCCTGCGCGTCGACGCGGTTGACATACGGCGCGACATACTTTGCCCCTGCCAGCGCAGCGAGCAAGCCCTGGGCTGCGCTGTACACGGCGGTGCCCAGGGTGGTGATGCCCTCTTTTTTCAGCGCCTTAATCGCGATAAGCCCCTGTTCGGTCACCGGGATTTTCACCACGATACCCGGAATGGCGTTACTCAGACGTTTGGCTTCCGCCACCATGCCTTCTGCCTCGCGGCTCAGGGTCTGCGCAAACAGCGTGCCTTCCGGCCCGATGGCGTTTTGCAGGCGTGGCAGTACATCCCAGAGGGATTCACGGCTGGCGGCAATAATGCTCGGGTTGGTGGTGACGCCCGCGATGGGAAAAATGCGCGCCAGGCGTTCTACTTCCGCCACGTTGGCGGTATCCAGGTACAGTTCCATTATTTTTCCTTAAGTCAGAAAGGTTGATGACAGGATAAAGCGGGGCTGCAGACTGGAGATACAGGTCAATTTTGCCAAATACTGGACAAATGTAATGTGCTTAACGAAGTGAGATGCCGATCACAATGCTAGTTTTTGGCCGTCAACTGGCTGTGATACTGACGGCGATATTCGGAAGGGGAACGTTCGGTGTGTTTGCGAAAGAGACGGCAGAAATAGTTGCTGTCCATAAATCCGCAGCGCGCTGCAATATCCTTGATTTTTAAATCGTATCCCTTGAGCAGCTGGCGCGCGTGTTCCAGACGCGTTTGTGTCAGGTATTCATTGAACCCGACGTTCCCGGTCTTCTGAAAAAGATGGGAAAGGTAGTTGGGGGAAATATAAAACGCCTCGGCAACGGAATCTCGGGTCAGCGCTGAGGCATGATGTTCGTCAATAAAGAGACGAATGGCTTCAAAGAGCGCGCGGCTGCGGCTATCAGTGTGGATCTCGCTGCCAAGCAGATCGCGGCAGTGGCTGAGCAGACTTAACACCACCAGCCTGGCCGTGTCCTGCTCAGTCGGTTGCATGTGCAGCTCATTGAGCGTTTGCAGGAGAAACGCGCCCGTTCTGGGACCTCGTCTGGCAACCTGCTGCTGTTGTAAAAGGGCATTATCCCGGTGGAGCTGAAGCGTCAGCTGCTGTTTACCGAAGCTTATTCTGAGAGAGTTTGAAGAATGAAGCGGAACGTACCCGGATGCGGAAAAGCATACCTCGCAGCGGGTTTCCAGGCTAACTGAGAGACAAGGTGATGTTCGGATATGCTTCCCGGCAGGCGCGACAAAGTGCACCTGATACAGGGGCAATGTGCCGTTAATCAGATCCGTCAGGATGTGCGTGATATCGTGGTACATGAGGTGGGAACCGGGATATTGCCGGGTGGCGCTAACGCTTTCCAGGCCTACGTGTCGTAGGCCCGTGCAAGCGTAGCGCCGCCGGCATAAAGCATTAACCGGTGTTACGCATCCCCGCCGCAACACCCGCAATCGTCACCATCAGCGCCTGTTCAACGCGTGGATCCGGCTCTTTCCCTTCCTCTTCTGCCAGACGGGAACGGTGCAGCAGTTCTGCCTGCAGGACGTTCAGCGGGTCGGTGTAGATGTTACGCAGCTGAATAGACTCGGCAATCCACGGCAGGTCCGCCATCAGGTGTGAGTCGTTGGCGATATCCAGCACCACTTTAATGTCGCCTTCCAGCAGTTCGCGCAGCTCTTTACCCAGCGCCCACAGTTCAGGTTTCACCAGACGCTGATCGTAGTATTCCGCCAACCACAGGTCCGCTTTCGAGAAGACCATCTCCAGCATACCCAGACGGGTAGAGAAGAACGGCCAGTCGCGGCACATGGTTTCCAGCTCGCTCTGTTTGCCATCTTCCACCACTTTTTGCAGCGCGGCACCGGCACCCAGCCAGGCGGGCAGCATCAGACGGTTCTGCGTCCAGGCGAAGATCCACGGAATCGCACGCAGGGACTCTACGCCACCGGTCGGGCGACGCTTGGCAGGACGTGAACCCAGCGGCAGTTTACCCAGCTCCTGCTCTGGTGTAGCTGAGCGGAAGTAAGGGACGAAATCTTTGTTTTCACGCACGTAGCCGCGGTACAAATCGCAGGAAATGTCTGACAGCTCGTCCATGATATGGCACCAGGAGGCTTTTGGCTCCGGCGGTGGCAGCAGGTTCGCTTCCAGAATGGCACTGGTATAAAGCGACAGACTACTGATGGTCACTTCCGGCAGGCCGTATTTGAAGCGGATCATCTCACCCTGCTCGGTCACGCGCAGGCCGCCTTTCAGGCTTCCCGGCGGCTGCGATAACAGTGCCGCATGCGCAGGCGCGCCACCGCGGCCAATGGAACCACCGCGTCCGTGGAACAGGGTCAGCTCAATACCGGCTTTCTCGCAGGTTTTGATCAGCGCATCCTGCGCCTGATACTGCGCCCAGGATGCGGCCATCACGCCCGCATCTTTTGCGGAGTCGGAATAGCCAATCATTACCATCTGTTTGCCCTGAATGAAGCCGCGATACCAGTCGATATTCAGCAACTGGGTCATGACGTCGTTGGCATTGTTCAGGTCGTCGAGGGTTTCAAACAGAGGAGCGACCGGCAGGGCATAGTCGATACCGGCTTCTTTCAGCAGAAGGTGAACGGCCAGCACGTCGGACGGGGTTTTCGCCATGGAGATCACATAGGCGGCCACCGATCCTTTTGGCGCATCCACGATCGCTTTACAGGTGTTGAGCACTTCGCGGGTTTCGTTGCTTGGCTCCCAGTTGCGCGGCAGCAGAGGGCGCTTCGAGTTCAGCTCGCGGATCAGGAAGGCCTGTTTGTCGGCTTCGGACCAGCTTTCATAGTCGCCGATACCGAGATAGCGGGTCAGCTCGCCCAGGGCTTCGGTATGGCGGGTACTCTCCTGACGCACGTCGATACGCACCAGCGGCACGCCAAAACACTTCACGCGACGCAGGGTATCGAGCAGTTCGCCGTTGGCGATGATGCCCATTCCACAGGCCTGCAGTGATTTATAACAGGCGTAGAGAGGCTCCCAGAGCTGCTCGTTCTGGCTCAGCAGACCTTCCGGCTTCGGCAGGCGTTGGCCTTTCAGGCGCGCTTCCAGCCAGGCCTGGGTGGCCATCAGTTGACTGCGCAGTTTTTTCATCAGGAAACGGTACGGCTCGCTGGCGCCTTCTTCTCCGGCCAGCGCGCGCAGTTCCGGCGTCGCTTCAACCATCGACAGTTCGGAGATCAGCACCTGAATGTCTTTCAGGAACAGGTCGGTCGCTTTCCAGCGGCTTAGCAGCAGGACGTGACGGGTAATTTCCGCGGTGACGTTCGGGTTACCGTCGCGGTCACCGCCCATCCAGGAGGTGAAACGGACCGGAACAAAGTCGACCGGCAGGCGGTAGCCCAGATTCTCTTCCAGCTGCTCGTTCAGCTCGCGCAGATAGTTAGGTACCCCTTCCCACAGGCTGTTTTCCACCACCGCAAAGCCCCATTTGGCTTCGTCGACCGGGCTTGGGCGGTGCTTGCGAATTTCATCGGTGTGCCAGGACTGGGCAATCAGCTGGCGCAGACGGCGCATCAGCTGGTTACGTTCGTAGTCGGCAATGTCTTTATTATCCAACTGCTTGAGGCAGTTATTCACTTCCACCATTTTGTGGATCAGGGTGCGACGGGTGATCTCGGTTGGGTGGGCGGTCAGCACCAGCTCCAGCGAAAGCGACTCTACCGCTTTTTTGATGGTGGCTTCGTTAAGATCTGGCTGCTCTTTCAGTTTACGAAGGGTGCGGGCAATGACTTCCGGGTTGCTGGCCGCTTCGCCGTTTGGCGAAATGCTGTGGTATTGCTCAGCGGTGTTTGCCAGGTTCAGGAACTGGCTGAATGCGCGTGCAACGGGCAGTAGCTCATCGTTAGAGAGGTTCTGCAATGTGGTTAACAGCTCCTGACGACTGGCTTCGTTACCGGCACGGGAAGCTTTAGACAGCTTGCGGATGGTTTCAACGCGGTCGAGGATGTTCTCCCCCAACGCATCTTTGATGGTATCTCCAAGCACTTTGCCGAGCATACTGACATTACTACGCAACGCGGAATATTGTTCGTTCATAAAAACCCAGTCACCCCATCATTTTTGTTTATGCCCAGACGAAACGCATCCGGGCATTATTTTGTCATCTCCCTTTATAAAGCCACGTAAAACCCCCGTCGTCAATTGCTGCGAAAACGGTTCAGCAAACGAATAAATGCGGGTAATTTACGAAATTTAATTCGCATTGCGTCAGATAAGAGATGCTTATGGGAATGTGACGGAGATCGCGGGATTTACTCCCCTCACCCTGCCCTCTCCCCAAAGGGGCGAGGGTGTTCAAATTCCCTCTCCCCTTTGGGGAGAGGGTTAGGGTGAGGGGCAGTTTTTAATGCCAGCAGAAGTGATGTACAACCTGGGTGATCAGCTCGCGAGTAGGCTTGATAAAGCGGGTTTCCAGATATTCGTCCGGCTGGTGCGCCTGGTTGATGGAGCCAGGGCCGAGTACCAGCGTCGGGCACAGGGTCTGAATAAACGGCGCTTCGGTGCAGTAGTTCACCACGTCGGTTTTTTCACCGAGCAATTTTTCTACCACTTCGACCAGCTGATGATCCGGCGGGCACTCATAACCCGGAATCGGTGGATGCAGTTCGGAGACCGTCAGGCGGCCCGGCCAGCGCTCGCTGACCGGGGCCAGCGCTTCATTCAGCAAGCCGTCGAGATCGCTCAGTGTCATGCCCGGCAGCGGGCGGATATCCATATGCAATTCACAGCAGGCGCAGATACGGTTGGAGGCATCGCCGCCGTGCAGGCTGCCGAGGTTCAGGGTCGGATACGGCACGGTGAACGCGTCGTAGTGATAGCGCTCTTTCAGATCGTCGCGCAGGGTCATGATGCGCCCGATGGCGTCATGCATCAGCTCAATGGCGTTGACGCCGCGCGCCGGATCGCTGGAGTGACCGGACTGGCCCAGGACACGCACTGCGGTAGAGATATGGCCTTTATGCGCACGGATTGGCTGCAGCGAGGTTGGCTCACCGATGATCGCGCAATCCGGGCGAATCGACGTGTTTTCCGAGAAGTAGCGTGCGCCCGCCATGCTGGTCTCTTCATCGGCGGTAGCCAGGATGTAGAGCGGCTTTTTCAGTTTTGTCACGTCCACGTCACGCAGCGCGTCGAGGATAAAGGCGAAGAAGCCTTTCATGTCGGCCGTGCCCAGCCCGTAGAGTTTGTTGTCATGCTCGGTCAGGGTAAACGGGTCCCGGGTCCAGCGGCCATCATCAAACGGCACGGTGTCGGTATGACCCGCAAGCAGCAGGCCGCCTGCGCCGGTTCCGGTGCTGGCCAGCAGGTTAAATTTGTGGCGGGTTCCGGGAACGGGCTGAACCTCAACGTTAAAGCCAAGATCGCTGAACCAACCCGCCAGCAGATTGATTAAAGACGCATTGCTCTGATCCAGTGCTTCTTCCGTTGCGCTGATGGACGGTGTGGCAATCAGGGCGCGGTAAATCTCGATAAATGGTGGTAAGTTCATTTTCATTGTTGACACACCTTAGGTCGTGATAGTATCAATATTCATGCAATAAATGTGAATAAAAATACATTATCGTTGAGCATAAAGGAACCCGATGTTGAATACGCTGATTGTAGGCGCTAGCGGTTATGCGGGCGCAGAGCTTGTAAGCTACGTAAATCGTCACCCTCATATGACCATAACCGCTTTGACTGTGTCAGCGCAAAGCAATGATGCGGGAAAGTTAATTTCCGATTTGCATCCGCAACTTAAGGGCATGGTTGATCTGCCTTTGCAGCCCATGTCTGACATCAGCGAGTTCACCGACGGCGTCGACGTCGTGTTTTTAGCCACCGCGCATGAGGTCAGCCACGACCTGGCGCCGCAGTTCCTGGCGGCCGGCTGCGTGGTGTTTGACCTCTCCGGCGCGTTCCGTGTTAACGACGGCGCGTTTTACGAAAAATATTACGGCTTCACTCACCAGCATCCGGATCTGCTTGAAAAAGCGGTGTATGGCCTGGCGGAGTGGAGCGCAGACAAGCTGAAAGAAGCGGATCTGATTGCCGTTCCGGGTTGCTACCCGACGGCGGCGCAGCTCTCTTTGAAACCGCTGATCGACGCCGGGCTGCTGGATCTGAACCAGTGGCCGGTGATCAACGCCACCAGCGGCGTGAGCGGAGCCGGGCGCAAGGCCGCTATCTCCAACAGCTTCTGCGAAGTGAGCCTTCAGCCGTATGGCGTGTTTAATCACCGCCATCACCCTGAAATCACCACGCATTTGGGCGCGGACGTGATTTTCACGCCGCATCTGGGCAGCTTCCCGCGTGGGATCCTCGAAACCATTACCTGCCGCCTGAAACCAGGTGTGACCAGCGAACAGGTGAAGGCGGTCTTCACGCAGGCGTATGCAGATAAACCGCTGGTGCGTCTGTATGACAAAGGCGTGCCGGCGCTGAAAAATGTGGTCGGTCTGCCGTTCTGCGATATCGGCTTTGCCGTTCAGGGCGAGCATCTGATCGTGGTGGCCGCAGAAGACAACTTACTCAAAGGCGCTGCCGCTCAGGCAATGCAATGTGCAAATATTCGTTTCGGTTTCCCGGAAACGCAGGCTCTTATTTAAGGTGTGATGATGAACCCATTAATTATCAAACTCGGTGGTGTACTGCTGGACAGCGAAGAAGCGCTGGAGCGTCTTTTTACCGCGCTGGTTAACTATCGCGAATCACACCAACGTCCGCTGGTGATTGTGCACGGCGGCGGCTGCGTGGTGGATGAGCTGATGAAAGGGCTCAACCTGCCGGTGAAAAAGAAAAACGGTCTGCGGGTGACGCCTGCCGATCAGATTGACATCATCACCGGTGCGCTGGCAGGTACGGCGAACAAAACGCTGCTCTCCTGGGCGAAGAAACACCATATTGCGTCCGTTGGCCTCTATCTGGGCGATGGCGATAGCGTAAAAGTGACCCAGCTCGACGAAGAGCTCGGCCATGTTGGACTGGCGCAGCCAGGTTCGCCTAAGCTGATAAACACGCTGCTGGAAGGCGGTTTCCTGCCGGTGGTGAGCTCTATCGGCGTGACCGAAGAGGGCGCGCTGATGAACGTGAATGCGGACCAGGCGGCAACCGCGCTGGCCGCGACGCTGGGCGCGGATCTGATCCTGCTCTCCGACGTGAGCGGTATTCTGGACGGCAAAGGCCAGCGCATCGCGGAAATGACTGCGGCAAAAGCCGAACAGCTGATCGCCCAGGGCATTATTACCGACGGGATGATTGTCAAAGTCAATGCGGCGCTGGATGCCGCACGCACGCTCGGTCGCCCGGTGGATATCGCCTCCTGGCGTCATGCGGAGCAGCTTCCGGCACTGTTTAACGGCACGCCGATTGGCACACGTATTTTAGCGTAAGTTTTTAATGAATGACCGTAGGCCGGGTAAGCGTAGCGCCACCCGGCGGAACTAACGAATAAAGGAACGATGTTATGGCACTTTGGGGTGGGCGTTTTACACAGGCAGCGGATCAGCGGTTCAAACAGTTCAACGACTCTTTGCGCTTCGACTACCGCCTGGCCGAACAGGATATCGTCGGCTCTGTGGCCTGGTCCAAAGCGCTGGTAACGGTGGGCGTACTGAGCGCAGAGGAACAGCTGCAGCTGGAAGAGGCGCTCAACAATCTGCTGGAAGAAGTGCGTCTGGATCCGCAGCAAATCCTGCAGAGCGATGCCGAAGATATTCATAGCTGGGTGGAAGGTAAGCTGATCGACAAAGTCGGCCAGCTGGGTAAAAAGCTTCACACTGGCCGGAGCCGTAACGACCAGGTCGCCACCGACCTGAAGCTGTGGTGTAAAGATACCGTTGGCGAACTGCTGGCGGCCAACCGTCAGCTGCAGAGCGCGCTGGTGGAGACCGCACAGAATAACCAGGATGCGGTGATGCCGGGTTATACCCATCTGCAGCGCGCACAGCCGGTGACTTTTGCGCACTGGTGTCTGGCCTATGTTGAGATGCTGGCGCGCGATGAAAGCCGTCTGCAGGATACCCTGAAACGTCTGGACGTCAGCCCGCTGGGCAGCGGCGCGCTGGCCGGTACGGCGTATGAAATCGACCGTGAACAGCTGGCAGGCTGGCTGGGCTTTGCCTCTGCTACCCGCAACAGCCTGGATAGCGTCTCCGATCGTGACCACGTGCTGGAACTGCTCTCTGACGCGTCTATCGGCATGGTGCACCTGTCGCGCTTTGCGGAAGACCTGATCTTCTTTAACTCTGGCGAAGCGGGCTTCGTCGAGCTGTCTGACCGTGTGACGTCTGGCTCTTCGCTGATGCCGCAGAAGAAAAACCCGGATGCGCTGGAGCTGATCCGCGGTAAGTGTGGCCGTGTACAGGGTGCGCTGACCGGCATGATGATGACCCTGAAAGGGCTCCCGCTGGCGTACAACAAAGATATGCAGGAAGACAAAGAAGGGCTGTTCGACGCACTCGACACCTGGCTGGACTGTCTGCATATGGGCGCGCTGGTGCTGGACGGCATTCAGGTGAAGCGTCCACGCTGCCAGGAAGCGGCCCAGCAGGGCTACGCGAACGCGACTGAACTGGCGGATTATCTGGTAGCGAAAGGCGTACCGTTCCGTGAAGCGCACCATATTGTCGGTGAAGCGGTGGTAGAAGCGATTCGTCAGGGGAAACCGCTGGAAGAACTGGCCCTTGCTGACCTGCAGAAATTCAGCGCGGCGATCGGGGATGATGTGTATCCGATTCTTTCGCTGCAGTCCTGCCTGGATAAGCGTGCGGCGAAAGGCGGCGTGTCGCCGACGCAGGTGGCGCAGGCGATAGCGGATGCGAAAAACCGGTTGGTTTGATTTGTGCGGGCTGGTGCCCTCATCCCGGCCCTCTCCCACAGGGAGAGGGAGAAAAACAAAGCCTGGCTTAGCGCCAGGCTTTTTTACGCAAAAAAAAAGCGGACCACGGGGTCCGCAAAAGTTCACGTTGGCTTTAGTTGTTCGAGTTTTGAGAGAAACTCGATGACGGGGCGGGGACGTCAAGGGTCAAACACGTGCCGCCTCGTCTATGTGATGTATTATTCAACAGAATGCTTGATAGGGATAATCGTTCGTTGCTATGCTATCTATCGCCATGAACTATCGTGGCGACGGAGGATGAATAATGAATATTCGTGATCTTGAATACCTGGTAGCGTTAGCCGAGCATCGTCACTTTCGCCGCGCGGCAGATTCCTGCCACGTCAGCCAGCCCACGCTGAGCGGTCAGATCCGCAAGCTGGAAGACGAGCTGGGCGTGATGTTGCTGGAGCGCACCAGTCGTAAGGTACTGTTCACACAGGCAGGTTTACTGCTGGTGGATCAGGCGCGCACCGTGCTGCGCGAGGTCAAAGTGCTCAAGGAAATGGCAAGCCAGCAGGGAGAGGCGATGTCTGGCCCACTGCATATTGGCCTGATCCCAACCGTTGGTCCGTACCTGCTGCCGCACATCATTCCGATGCTGCACCAGACGTTCCCGAAACTCGAAATGTACCTGCATGAAGCGCAAACCCATCAGCTGCTGGCACAGCTGGACAGCGGCAAGCTCGACTGCGCCATTCTGGCGCTGGTGAAAGAGAGTGAAGCCTTTATTGAAGTGCCGCTGTTCGATGAGCCAATGATGCTGGCGATCTACGAAGATCACCCGTGGGCTAACCGCGATCGTGTGCCGATGGCCGATCTCGCCGGTGAAAAGCTGCTGATGCTGGAAGACGGCCACTGCCTGCGCGATCAGGCGATGGGCTTCTGCTTTGAAGCGGGCGCTGATGAGGATACCCATTTCCGCGCAACCAGCCTGGAAACGCTGCGCAATATGGTCGCAGCGGGAAGCGGAATCACGCTGCTGCCTGCGCTGGCGGTACCGCGCGAACGCAAACGCGATGGTGTGGTTTACTTGCCGTGCATTAAGCCAGAGCCGCGTCGAACCATTGGTCTGGTCTATCGCCCGGGCTCACCGCTGCGCAGCCGCTATGAGCAGCTGGCAGAGGCCATCCGTGGTGCGATGGATGGCCATTTCGACAGTGCGTTAAAACAGGCGGTTTAAACCGTTTAAGGCAGCGACCCGATAGGCTTCGGCCATAGTCGGGTAGTTAAAGGTGGTGTTAACGAAGTACTCAATGGTGTTGCCACCACCTTTCTGCTCCATGATGGCCTGGCCGATATGAATGATTTCCGCGGCGCGTTCACCAAAGCAGTGAATCCCGAGGATCTCTTTCGTCTCGCGATGGAACAGGATCTTCAGCGTCCCCACGCTCATCCCCACGATTTGCGCCCGCGCCAGATGTTTAAACTGCGCGCGCCCTACCTCGTAAGGCACCTTCATTGAGGTCAGCTGCTGCTCGGTTTTGCCGACAGAACTGATTTCCGGGATGGTATAGATGCCCGTCGGGATATCTTCAATCAGATGCGCCGTCGCTTCGCCTTTTACCAGCGCCTGAGCCGCGATGCGCCCCTGGTCATAAGCGGCAGAGGCCAGACTTGGGTAGCCAATCACATCGCCAACCGCGTAGATATGCGGCAGGGCGGTCTGATACATGCTGTTGACCTTCAGCTGACCACGGCTGTCGGTTTCAAGCCCGATATTTTCCAGCTGCAGCGAATCGGTGTTACCGGTACGGCCGTTGGCATACAGCAGACAGTCAGCTTTCAGCTTCTTGCCGGACTTGAGGTGCATGATCACCCCGTCGTCGCAGCCTTCAATCTTCTCATACTCTTCGTTGTGGCGAATCACCACGCCGCTGTTCCAGAAGTGGTAGGAGAGAGAGTCTGACATCTCCTGATCGAGGAACGCCAGCAGGCGATCGCGGGTGTTGATCAGGTCAACTTTGACGTCCATTCCGCGGAAGATCGACGCATATTCACAGCCAATGACCCCCGCGCCATAGATAATGACGTGACGGGGTTCATGGTGCAGGCTCAGAATGGAGTCACTGTCGTAGACGCGCGGATGTGAGAAGTCCACGTCGGCCGGATGGTAAGGGCGTGAACCGCAGGCGATGACAAATTTTTCGGCGGTAAGGGTTTCAACCGAACCGTCGTGGCACTCGAGTGCCAGCGTGTGTTCATCCACAAAATGCGCGTTGCCCTGCAAAATCTCACAGTGGTTACGCTCATAAAATCCCTGACGCATACGTGTCTGCTGGTTAATGACGGTATCCGCGTGGTTCAGGATGTCAGCAAAGGATGAACGAAGAAGTCGGGAGTGGTCGCTGTAAAGAGGGTTCTGGTTAAATTCAATAATGCGGCTAACGGCGTGGCGGAGGGCTTTGGAAGGGATGGTGCCCCAGTGGGTGCAACCGCCGCCGACATTATGGTAGCGCTCAATGACCGCTACTCTGGCTCCCTGTTTCACCAGACCCATAGCAGCACCTTCACCGCCGGGGCCGGAACCAATAACTATTGCGTCGTAATCGTAGGAATGTGGCATGGCAAGGCTTACCTGTTCTTATACATAAAAGCAACAGAATCATAACATCATTGCCCGAGTAACCCAATTATCGTTGTGCTTTTTTCCGGCAGTGGAGCACAAACCGCACGTAAACAATCATTCACAAAGCTGAGCAAACAGATTAATTTTATTCTCTGGTATAGTGCCATCAGGCCTTTGGAAGGATTCAATTATCGTGATGGGCGTAAGAGCACAACAAAAAGAGAAAACCCGGCGTTCGCTGGTGGAAGCCGCATTCAGTCAACTGAGTGCTGAGCGAAGTTTTGCCAGTTTGAGCCTGCGCGAAGTCGCACGCGAGGCCGGGATTGCGCCAACGTCCTTCTATCGTCATTTCCGTGATGTGGATGAACTGGGCCTGACCATGGTCGATGAAAGCGGTCTGATGCTGCGCCAGTTGATGCGCCAGGCGCGTCAGCGTATCGCCAAAGGGGGCAGCGTCATCCGCACCTCCGTATCGACCTTTATGGAATTTATCGGCAATAACCCCAACGCGTTTCGTCTGCTTTTGCGCGAGCGTTCGGGGACATCAGCGGCGTTTCGTGCCGCCGTCGCGCGTGAAATTCAGCATTTCATCGCGGAACTTGCCGACTATCTTGAACTCGAAAATCATATGCCGCGTGCGTTTACTGAGGCACAGGCCGAGGCGATGGTGACGATTGTGTTCAGCGCGGGTGCCGAAGCGCTGGATGTCAGCATTGAACAACGTAAGCAGCTTGAAGAGCGACTGGTATTGCAGCTCAGGATGATCTCCAAAGGCGCATACTACTGGTATCGCCGTGAACAAGAGAAACTGGCACATCAAACCGAAGAGTGAAGGTGAGTAATGAAACAGTCAGGTCAGGATAAAGGGACGCTGTTGCTGGCATTGATCGCTGGCTTATCCATTAATGGGACGTTTGCCGCTATTTTTAGCTCCATTGTTCCGTTTTCAATTTTCCCGCTTATTGCGCTGGTGCTGACCGTTTACTGTCTGCATCAACGTTACCTGAACCGCACGATGCCGGTCGGGTTGCCGGGACTGGCGGCGGCCTGCTTTATTCTGGGTGTACTGCTCTACAGCACGGTGGTGCGCGCGGAGTATCCGGATATCGGCTCTAACTTCTTCCCTGCGGTACTGTCTGTTGCGCTGGTATTCTGGATCGGCGCTCGCATGCGTAGCCGCAAGAGCCAGTTGCCGGAGTAATGAATGATTTGTAGGGCAGGTAAGCGAAGCGCCACCTGCCAAAAACGCCGGATGGCGCTACGCTTATCCGGCCTGTAGATCACCGTGCGGTAAGTAAAACGCCGCACTCCATATGGTGGGTATACGGGAACTGATCAAACAGTGCCAGACGTTCAACTTTGTGCGTCTGGCTTAATGTTTCAAGGTTCTTGCACAGTGTCTCCGGGTTGCAGGAGATGTACAAAATACGCGGGTACGCCTGCACCATCTTTTCGGTTTCGCTGTCGAGTCCACTGCGCGGCGGGTCGACAAAAATCGTCTCACACTGGTAGCTCTTCAAATCAATCCCTTCCAGACGGTTAAACTGGCGTACGCCGTTCATGGCCTGGGTAAACTCTTCAGCGGCCATGCGAATGATCTGCACGTTATCAATATGGTTGGCGGCAATGTTGTACTGCGCGGCGGCAACTGACGGCTTGGCAATTTCCGTCGCCAGCACGCGATCGAAGTTACGTGCCAGCGCCAGGGAGAAGTTGCCGTTACCGCAGTACAGTTCAAGCAGATCGCCCGTTGACCCTTCCGTTGCCTTCAGCGCCCACTCCAGCATCTGCACATTCATCGCGGCGTTCGGCTGGGTAAAACTGTTCTCCACCTGACGATAAATCATCTCTTTACCCGCCACCGGCAGACGCTCGTCGACGTAATCCTGATCGAGCATGATTTTGGTTTTTGTCGCGCGGCCAATCAGATGAACGTTGATGTTCTGCGCCCGCAGCGCATCACGCAGCGCTTCGGCCTGCTCGCGCCACTCGTCATTCAGCGCTTTGTGATACAGCAGGGAGACGATAGCCTGGTTACTTTGCGTGGTCAGATAGTCAATCTGGAACAGCTTGTGGCGCAGCACCGGGTTATCACGTACGCCGTCGATCATTAGCGTCATAAGCTGGTTGATAAGCTCGCTCGCGGCCGGGAAGCTGTCCACGCGAATGCGGGATTTTGTCTGCTGATCGAAAATAATGTGGTACAGGTCATCCCCGTCATGCCAGATGCGGAACTCGGCACGCATACGATAGTGGCTGACAGGCGAGCGAAACACCTCGGGAACGGGCGCGTTAAACGGCGTCATCATACTTTGCAGGCGGACAACTTTCTCTGCCAGCTGCGCGTCGTACTGTTCGGTCGGGAGGTGTTCGGGGGTCATGATGCGTCCTGAGTGATAAAGAATTACGCGGGGATTGTAGGGATTGTTCAGGGGATGTCCAGATTTAATGGCTAATAGCTGTCTGGACATCTATACGTGTCTAATTGTAGCATTCTGTTTCCGGTCTCATGAGAGTGAAAAGGGAATCCAGTGTAAATCTGGAGCTGACGCGCAGCGGTAACGACTGGCGGGATGAGCGTTGTAGACACTGTGAAAATGGGAAGTCTTCATCCTTATAAAGCCACCTAGCCCGAAGACCTGCCGGGATCACGTCGCATTTGGTTTCATCATCGCGTGCTATCGATGAGGCCTGCGGCATCCTTCTTATATTGTGGATGCTTTAACAATGATTAAAAAAGTATCGCTGTTGACGGCGTTGTCCGTCACGGCATTTTCGGGCTGGGCGCAGGATAGCGCAGACTCGTTGGTGGTGACGGCAAATCGTTTTGAACAACCGGAAAAAACAGTTCTGGCGCCGACGTCCGTGGTGACGCGTGAGGATATTGAGCGCTGGCAATCCACGACCGTTGTCGATGTTATGCGCCGCCTGCCGGGTGTGGATACCGCACAAAACGGCGGAATGGGGCAGTATTCTTCACTCTTTATCCGCGGTACAAATTCCAGTCATGTTCTCATCCTTGTCGACGGGATCCGACTTAACCAGGCGGGCGTCACAGGAGCATCGGATCTCAGCCAGTTTCCGATCGCACTGGTGCAGCGTATCGAATACATCCGTGGCCCGCGTTCGGCGGTGTATGGCTCCGATGCGATTGGTGGCGTAGTGAACATCATTACCACTCGCGCCAAAGATGGTACGACTCTGAATGCAGGCGTAGGCTCGCACGGTTACCAAAATTATGGCGGCAGTACTCAGCAGACGCTGGGTGAAACCACGCGTGTGACGCTGGCCGGTGATTACACGTATACCAAAGGCTTTGATGTGGTGGCGGACGGTAACAACGGCGGCGTTCCCCAAACCGATCGCGACGGCTACATGAATAAAACGATCTACGGTGCGCTGGAGCATGCGTTCTCCGATCAATGGAGCGGCTTCGTTCGCGGATATGGTTACAGCAACCGTACTGCCTATGACGCTTATTACAGTCCAAACGCGCTAGTTGATACCCGCCAGCTATATAGCCAGACATGGGATGCCGGACTGCGCTTCAACGAAGATATCTTCCATTCACAGCTGCTTTCCAGTTACAGCCACAGCAAGGATTTTAACTACGATCCGCATCTTGGACGTTATGACGCCACGGCAACGCTGGACGAAATCAAACAGTACAACGTTCAGTGGACAAACTCTGTGGACGTTGGCCATGGCAATATCGGCGCGGGTATCGACTGGCAAAAACAGAGCACAGAACCTAACACCAACTATGTGCCTAATGCCTACGACATTCGTAACACGGGCGTCTACCTGACGGCGTTGCAGAAGTTTGGCGATATTACGCTGGAAGGCGCAGCGCGCAGCGACGATAACTCGCAGTTTGGTCGTCATGGTACCTGGCAGAGCAGTGCGGGCTGGGAGTTTATTGACGGTTACCGTTTCATTGCTTCTTATGGTACGGCCTATAAAGCACCGAATCTGGGGCAACTCTACGGGCTCTACGGTAATGACCATCTTGATCCTGAAGAGAGCAAGCAGTGGGAGGGTGCGTTCGAAGGCCTTACCGCAGGCGTGAACTGGCGCGTGTCGGCCTATCGTAACGATGTTGATAACCTGATCGACTTCAACAATAACCTTCAGGAGTATTACAACGTTGGCAAGGCACGTATTAAAGGTGTCGAAGCGACGGCTTCGTTTGATACTGGCCCGGTCATGCATACTGTCAGTTATGACTATGTTGATGCGCGTAATGCGGCAACCAACCAGCTGCTGGATCGTCGCGCTAAACAGCAGGTGAAGTATCAGCTTGATACGCAGATCTATGATTTTGACTGGAGTCTGACCTATCACTATCTGGGGACGCGGTACGATACCGACTTCGGTACATGGCCGAGTCAGAAGGTCAAAATGGGCGGCGTAAGCCTGTGGGATGTCGCAGTTTCGTATCCTGTCACCTCACACCTCACAGTTCGTGGTAAAATAGCCAACCTGTTCGATAAAGATTACGAGACAGTTTATGGCTACCAAACTGCAGGACGGGAATACACCTTGTCTGGCAGCTACACCTTCTAATCCGCGTCCCACCGTGCTGGTATTTGATTCCGGCGTCGGTGGGCTTTCGGTCTATGATGAGATCCGGCATCTCCTGCCGGATCTTCATTACATCTACGCCTTCGATAATGTTGCTTTTCCGTATGGGGAAAAGAGCGAAGATTTTATTGTTGAGCGTGTGGTTGAAATCGTTACTGCAGTACAAAAGCGCTATCCCCTCGCGCTGGCCGTTATCGCCTGCAATACGGCGAGCACCGTTTCCCTTCCTGCCCTGCGTGAAAAATTCCAGTTTCCGGTTGTAGGGGTCGTTCCTGCGATAAAACCAGCAGCGCGCCTGACGGCGAACGGTATTGTGGGGTTGCTGGCAACGCGAGGCACGGTAAAGCGTCCTTATACCCGCGAGCTGATCGACCGTTTTGCCAACGAATGCCAGATTGCGATGCTCGGTTCGGCTGAGCTGGTGGAAATGGCCGAAGCGAAGCTGCATGGTAAGGCGGTATCACTCGAAGAGTTGCGCCGTATTCTTCGTCCGTGGCTGCGGATGCCCGAACCACCGGATACCGTTGTGCTGGGCTGCACCCACTTCCCTCTATTACAGGAAGAACTTTTAGCCGTGTTGCCGGAAGGGACACGTCTGGTGGATTCTGGTGCGGCTATCGCCCGTCGTACGGCCTGGTTACTGGAGCATGAAGCGCCGGATGCGAAATCAGCCGATGCGAATATTGCTTTTTGTATGGCCATCACGAATGAGACCGAGCAACTTTTACCCGTTTTACGTCGTTACGGCTTTGAAACGCTCGAAAAACTGGCGCTGTAGCACGGTTTTGAGCAAAAAAGAGACGGTTGAACGTTTTTTTTAAAAGAGGGGTTGTCAACGTCTGAGAACTCCCTATAATGCGCCTCCACTGACACGGAACAACGGCTTACAGGCCGCCGGGTTAGCGGGGTTCAGAGATGAACGCCAACAGAGAAAAGCGAAAATAATCACTTGACTCTGAATGAGGAAAACGTAATATACGGGACCTCGCAACGATGAGCTGAAAACCGCGTTGCAACTGCTCTTTAACAATTTATCAGACAATCTGTGTGGGCACTCAAAGTGACATGGATTCTTAACGTCCTCGGACGAAAAATGAATACCAAGTCTCAACGAGTGAACACGTAATTCATTACGAAGTTTAATTCATTGAGCATCAAACTTTTAAAT
>NZ_WSPD01000019.1:0-83166 GCF_026319105.1 Enterobacter sp. HSTU-ASh6
CTGGCGGCTTTAGCGCGGTGGTCCCACCTGACCCCATGCCGAACTCAGAAGTGAAACGCCGTAGCGCCGATGGTAGTGTGGGGTCTCCCCATGTGAGAGTAGGGAACTGCCAGGCATCAAATTAAGTAGTAAGCCGGTGCATTAATCCGGTGGTTACAAGCAGTCTTCGGTGGAGCGGTAGTTCAGTCGGTTAGAATACCTGCCTGTCACGCAGGGGGTCGCGGGTTCGAGTCCCGTCCGTTCCGCCACTTATTAAGACATTAAGCCTGCCTTACTGGCAGGCTTAATGGCAAAAAACTTTAGGGGCGTAGCTCAGTTGGTAGAGCACCGGTCTCCAAAACCGGGTGTCGCGAGTTCGAGTCTCTCCGCCCCTGCCATATATAATCCTTTGCTTCGGCAAAGGATTTTTTTTGCCCGAAATACTCTACAGCACCGCTTCTTCATTTTCAGCCAGCCTCCCTGCTGGCTGCTATATCAATCCATCACGTTGATTTTTAATAGATCTTTGATCTGCGATTGCTTATCACTATTTTGCAGCCAAATGGCATACAGCGGCCTGGTAAGCGTGGTGGAATCCACCACGGTATGCAGCCCGGCTTTAGTGTCTGCCCAGCGAACCGGTAACCACGTACACCCTTTTAACAAGGGCAGTTGCTGGCAGGCGATCTCTGCAGAGCTGGTTGTTAACTGTGGAACATCATCAGGTGCAATCAATCCCGCCTCATGTTGCTGAAAATCTGGTCCCCATTCCAGCCGCAAATAGGTCAGGTCTGCCTTCATCATCGAAGGTTCAGAGGCATAAAGCGCCAGACCAAACTGGCCAACAATCTGGCTGCTAAATTCATCCATCTTGGGGGCTTCGGTCGTGATCAGAAGATCAAGCTGACGCTCATGAAGTTGCTTAACCAGCGACTGCCGTTGCGCAATCCTGGCTTCGAATTGCAAATGACCATGAGAATGATACAGCCGGGTAAGCCACTGACTTAACATACATTCCCACAGAGAAGCGCTGGCCCCAATCGAGAACTCATTGTGCCTCGAAGTATGGGCAACCTCTTTGCGCGCTGCCTGCCAGGTATTCATCAGCGTTTCTGCGTACGGGAGCAGTTTTTCACCCGCAGGTGTCAAACGGATGTTGTTGCGATGGCGGGTAAAAAGATTCACACCCAGTTGATTTTCCAGCTGTCGAATACGAAAACTGACTGCTGACTGCGTCAGATAAAGGGCTTCAGCTGCTCGCCCAAAGTGGCGTGTTCTGCTCACTTCAAGGAAAGTTTTTAGCAATTCCGTATCCACATCTTTCTCCGCAAAATTATTTGTCGTTATGATTTAAATGTTTTGTTTTACACTCTGTCAAGCGTAACTAATACTCCGCGCCATAAATAGCTCGGCCAAAGAATTAGGAGCGTGTAGGATGGCGGAAAGCTTTACGACGACTAATCGTTTTTTCGACAATAAAAATTATCCACGCGGGTTCTCTCGTCACGGCGACTTCACCATCAAAGAGGCGCAGCTGCTTGAGCGTCATGGTTATGCCTTCAACGAGCTGGATCTGGGTAAACGTGAGCCTGCAACGGAAGATGAAAAGCAGTTTGTCTCCGTGTGCCGTGGTGAGCGTGAACCACAATCTGAAGCGGAACGTGTATGGATCAAGTACATGGCGCGCATTAAGCGTCCAAAGCGTTTCCATACCCTTTCTGGCGGTAAGCCGCAGATGGAAGGTGCTGAAGATTACACCGAGTCTGATGACTAAGAAAAAAGGGGCTGCGGCCCCTTTTTTACGCCAGTAACTTTTGCAGGTGCAAAAGTAAACGGTCGATTGCCCGATAGCTCAACGCTTCCTGCAGATGCTGTCTCTCAATTGCATGACTGCTTTCCACATCGGCGATAGTACGAGCAACTTTTAAAAGACGCTGCCATGCACGAATGGAGAGCCCGAAGCGCGTCAACGTTTCCTCCAGCCACGTCGCATCCTCAGCCTTTAGCTGGCAAAACTGTCGGATCTCAGCATTATCCAGACGGGCATTCAGTTTATTTTGCCGCCTGTACTGCCGGGCCTGAGCAGCAATAACCCGATCGCGAACCGTTACTGAACACTCTCCTCTGACACTGCTCTGGCTGAGCAGGCCGGGAGGAGGCAAAGGGATCTCCAGGGATAAATCGAAACGATCCAGGAAAGGGCCTGATAACTTTCCCAGATATCGCAGCGTTTGTTCAGGCGTACAGCGGTTGTGATTCCCCTGATAATGACCTGACGGGCTGGGGTTCATTGCCGCAACCAGCTGGAACTGTGCCGGATAGCTTATTTTGGCTCGGGTGCGTGAGATATGTATCTCTCCGGATTCAATCGGCTCCCTTAGGGCATCCAACACGCGCCGCTCAAACTCAGGTAGTTCATCAAGAAACAGGATGCCGTTATGTGCCAGTGAAATCTCTCCTGGCCCCGGAATGGAACCTCCTCCGACCATGGCCGTCAGGGACGCGCTGTGGTGCGGAGAGCGGAAAGGGCGACGTCGCCACTGTTTTTGCAACGACACTGAACTCACCAGGCTCACTATCGCAGCGCTTTCGAGTGCTTCATGGTTACTGAGTGGTGGAAGTAAACCATTCAACCGGCTCGCCAGCATCGTTTTTCCGGTACCCGGCGGGCCAATCAGCAACAGGTTATGCCCGCCGGCAGCGGTGATCTCCAGCGCTCGCTTTCCCTGCTCCTGACCGATAATATCGCTGAGATCGTCGGTGCTTTCAGGCGGTATATCTTCCGTTTCTTCGGGCTCTGACAACCTATGCCGCCCTTCAAGATGGGCGCAGACCTCCTGCAAATGCCCGGCAATAAGGCACCCTTTTTCGGCTATCAGGCTCACTTCCGCACTGTTTTCATTGGCAAGAATGATTTCGCGACCGGCACGTATGGCTTCCAGCGCGCCAGAGATAGCGCCAGGAACGCCTCTCAGCGCGCCTGTAAGCGCCAGTTCACCGATGAACTCGTACGAGCCTAGCCTGGATGTATTAAGCTGTTCAGAAGCGGCGAGAAGCGCAATAGCGATAGGTAAATCATATCTCCCGCCCTCTTTAGGCAGATCTGCTGGTGCCAGGTTGATGGTGATCTTTTTCGCCGGGAAGGTATAACCGCTATTGATAATGGCGCTGCGGACCCGATCTCTGGCTTCTTTCACCGTTGTCTCTGGCAAGCCGACAAGCGTTAAGCCGGGCAGTCCATTACTCAGATGAACCTCCACAGAAATAAGCGGTGCTTTTACTCCAATAGCCGCACGCGTATAAACAACTGACAGTGACATAAGCACCTCCTCGGGCGCTGACTATGCCACTATCGCTTTCATACCTTGAGTGCTGTTTTTGTGTTTTACGGCATTACTTCCAGACTTTTAGCAGCAATTTGCAATCATTTCTTGTGAGTGGAAGCCACATCGCAGAAAAAAACGAGCCCGTTATGATGACCTGGCGGCGGCGAAAAAAATGAAAAATATTCACCATCTGTTTTTCTCATATAAAACAATGCTTTTCAAAGATATGGTTCGCGAGCTAATCAAAATGGTCATAAATAAATCTTGTGTTTGGTTTAAAAACTGTGATAACTCTTTAGGTATTCCTTCGAACAAGATGCAAAAAGAACTGAAAATGACAGCCCTTCTACGAGTGATTAGCCTGGTCGTGATTAGCGTGGTGGTGATTATTATCCCACCGTGCGGGGCTGCACTTGGACGAGGAAAGGCTTAGAAATCAAGCCTTAACGAACTAAGACCCCCGCACCGAAAGGTCCGGGGGTTTTTTTATGACTAAAAAACGCAAATGAGGAGCAGAGAATGACAAATAGCACAAAATTCTGTTTCTCCCGATTTATGACGGGGAACTAACTATGAATGGGGCACAGTGGGTAGTACATGCGTTGCGCGCGCAGGGAGTCGAAACAGTATTCGGTTATCCGGGTGGCGCAATTATGCCGATTTACGATGCACTGTATGACGGCGGCGTGGAGCACCTGTTGTGCCGACACGAGCAGGGCGCGGCAATGGCGGCGATCGGTTATGCGCGCGCCACCGGCAAAACCGGCGTCTGCATGGCGACCTCGGGTCCCGGTGCAACTAACCTGATCACCGGTCTGGCTGATGCGCTGCTCGATTCCGTTCCGGTCGTCGCCATCACCGGACAGGTTGCATCTCCCTTCATCGGTACCGACGCTTTCCAGGAAGTGGACGTTCTCGGCTTATCCCTGGCCTGCACCAAACACAGTTTCCTCGTCCAGTCTCTGGAAGAGCTGCCGCGGGTGATGGCAGAAGCGTTCGAGGTGGCAAGCTCCGGCCGTCCAGGTCCGGTTCTGGTTGATATCCCGAAAGATATCCAGGTGGCCATCGGCGATCTCGAACCGCACTTCTCCACTGTTGGGAGCGACGATGCGTTTCCGCATGCGGAAGTGGAAGAGGCGCGGCAGATGTTGGCCCAGGCGAAACAGCCGATGCTGTACGTCGGTGGTGGCGTGGGCATGGCGCAGGCAGTTCCTGCCCTGCGTGAATTTATCGCGGTGACGCAAATGCCTGCTACCTGCACGCTGAAAGGGCTGGGTGCGGTAGATGCGGATTATCCCTGTTATCTGGGCATGCTAGGGATGCACGGTACCAAAGCGGCAAATCTGGCCGTTCAGGAGTGTGACTTGCTCATCGCCGTGGGTGCCCGTTTTGACGATCGCGTCACCGGTAAGCTGAATACCTTCGCGCCGAATGCCAAAGTGATCCATATGGATATCGACCCTGCGGAGATGAACAAATTGCGTCAGGCGCATGTTGCCTTGCAGGGCGATCTCAATACGCTGTTACCGGCATTACAGCAGCCACTGGATATCAATGCCTGGCGTCAGCACACCTCAGACCTGCGCGCTGAACACGCCTGGCGTTACGATCATCCTGGCGACGCCATCTACGCGCCGCTGCTGTTGAAGCAGTTGTCCGATCGGAAACCCGCAGACAGCGTGGTGACGACGGATGTGGGGCAACACCAGATGTGGTCCGCCCAGCACATGACCTATACCCGCCCGGAAAATTTCATCACCTCCAGCGGGTTAGGCACGATGGGCTTCGGCTTGCCTGCTGCCGTGGGTGCGCAGGTTGCCCGCCCGAACGATACGGTAATCTGTATCTCCGGTGACGGCTCCTTCATGATGAACGTTCAGGAGCTGGGCACCGTGAAGCGCAAGCAGTTGCCGCTGAAGATCGTGTTGCTCGATAACCAGCGTTTAGGGATGGTTCGCCAGTGGCAACAACTCTTCTTCCAGGAGCGTTACAGCGAAACCACTCTGACTGATAATCCCGATTTCCTCACCCTGGCCAGCGCCTTTGGCATTCCTGGCCAGCACATCACCCGTAAAGACCAGGTTGAAGCGGCACTCGACACCATGCTGTCAAGCGAAGGGCCTTACCTGCTTCATGTCTCAATCGACGAGCTTGAGAATGTCTGGCCGTTGGTACCGCCAGGTGCCAGTAACTCACAAATGCTGGAGAAATTATCATGATGCAACATCAGGTCGCCGTGCAGGCTCGCTTCAATCCAGAGACATTAGAGCGCGTTTTGCGCGTGGTCCGTCATCGTGGCTTTCAGATTTGCTCTATGAATATGGAGACGGCCACTGACGCCCAAAACATCAGTATCGAATTAACCGTTGCCAGCCCGCGCCCGGTAGACTTACTGTTTAGTCAGTTATCAAAGCTGGTAGACGTTGCCCATGTTGCCATCTGCCAGAGCACAACCACATCACAACAAATCCGCGCTTAAGCGTGACAGGAAGAGAAAATGACGACAAAAAAAGCTGATTACATTTGGTTCAATGGTGAGATGGTTCGCTGGGAGGACGCGAAAGTCCACGTGATGTCCCACGCGCTGCACTACGGTACTTCTGTCTTTGAAGGGATCCGTTGCTACGACTCTCACAAAGGGCCAGTGGTGTTCCGTCATCGTGAACATATGCAGCGTCTGCATGACTCAGCCAAAATTTATCGTTTCCCGGTTTCTCAGAGCGTTGATGAGCTGATGGAAGCCTGCCGCGAGGTCATCCGTAAAAACAATCTGACCAGTGCCTATATTCGTCCGCTGGTTTTCGTGGGTGACGTAGGGATGGGCGTTAACCCGCCAGCCGGTTATACCACGGATGTGATCATTGCCGCGTTCCCGTGGGGTGCCTACCTGGGTGCAGAAGCGCTGGAGCAGGGGATCGACGCAATGGTCTCTTCCTGGAATCGTGTGGCACCCAATACGATCCCGACCGCCGCTAAAGCGGGCGGTAACTACCTCTCTTCCCTGCTGGTCGGTAGCGAAGCGCGCCGTCACGGATATCAGGAAGGTATCGCGCTCGATGTGAACGGCTACATCTCCGAAGGCGCCGGTGAAAACCTGTTTGAAGTGAAAGATGGCATCCTGTTCACGCCGCCGTTCACCTCGTCCGCGCTGCCGGGCATCACCCGTGACGCCATCATCAAGCTGGCGAAAGATCTGGGTATCGAAGTGCGTGAGCAGGTCCTGTCCCGCGAATCCTTGTACCTGGCGGATGAAGTGTTTATGTCCGGTACCGCGGCTGAAATCACGCCGGTTCGCAGCGTAGACGGTATTCAGGTAGGCGCAGGCCGCTGTGGTCCGGTCACCAAACGCATTCAACAAGCCTTCTTCGGCCTCTTTACCGGCGAAACAGAAGACAAATACGGCTGGTTGGATCAGGTTAATCAATAAGCATAAATATGGGACGGCACGCACCGTCCCTTTGACTCGTCAGACGGGAGTAAATAAAGCATGCCTAAGTATCGTTCCGCCACCACCACCCACGGCCGTAACATGGCCGGTGCCCGCGCGCTGTGGCGCGCCACCGGGATGACCGACGCTGATTTCGGTAAGCCGATTATCGCCGTGGTGAACTCCTTTACCCAGTTTGTACCGGGCCACGTGCACCTGCGCGATCTCGGTAAGCTGGTTGCCGAGCAAATTGAAGCTGCTGGCGGGGTGGCGAAAGAGTTCAACACCATTGCGGTGGATGACGGTATCGCGATGGGTCACGGGGGCATGCTCTATTCACTGCCGTCGCGCGAGCTGATCGCCGACTCGGTGGAGTACATGGTTAACGCCCACTGCGCTGATGCCATGGTTTGTATCTCCAACTGCGATAAAATCACCCCGGGGATGCTGATGGCCTCCCTGCGCCTGAACATTCCGGTGATCTTCGTCTCCGGCGGTCCAATGGAAGCGGGTAAAACCAAGCTTTCCGACAAAATCATCAAGCTCGACCTGGTGGATGCGATGATTCAGGGCGCGGACCCGAAAGTCTCTGACGAGCAGAGTAATCAGGTGGAGCGCTCCGCGTGCCCAACCTGCGGCTCCTGTTCCGGGATGTTCACCGCCAACTCCATGAACTGTCTGACCGAAGCGCTGGGCCTGTCTCAGCCGGGCAACGGCTCGCTGCTGGCGACCCACGCCGATCGTAAACAGCTGTTCCTTAACGCTGGTAAGCGCATCGTTGAACTGACCAAACGTTACTACGAGCAGGACGATGCCAGCGCGCTGCCGCGCAACATCGCCAGCAAGGCCGCGTTTGAAAACGCCATGACGCTGGATATCGCCATGGGCGGTTCCACCAACACCGTTCTGCACCTGCTGGCTGCCGCGCAGGAAGCCGAAATCGACTTCACCATGAGCGATATCGATAAGCTCTCCCGCAAAGTGCCGCAGCTGTGTAAGGTCGCGCCAAGCACCCAGAAATACCACATGGAAGACGTCCACCGCGCGGGTGGCGTCATCGGTATTCTCGGCGAGCTGGATCGCGCCGGGCTGCTGAACCGCGACGTTCAGAACGTGCTTGGCCTGACGCTGCCGCAGACGCTGGATAAATACGACGTGATGCTGACCAAAGACGACGCGGTGAAAAAGATGTTCCGCGCTGGCCCGGCCGGTATTCGCACCACGCAGGCCTTCTCCCAGGATTGCCGCTGGGACACGCTGGACGATGACCGCGCTGAAGGGTGCATCCGCTCTCTTGAACATGCCTACAGCAAAGATGGCGGTCTGGCTGTGCTGTACGGTAACTTCGCTGAAAATGGCTGTATCGTTAAAACCGCTGGCGTAGATGACAGCATCCTCAAGTTTACTGGCCCGGCAAAAGTCTACGAAAGCCAGGATGAGGCGGTAGACGCCATCCTGGGCGGTAAAGTGGTGGAGGGCGACGTGGTTGTCATCCGCTACGAAGGGCCAAAAGGCGGGCCGGGCATGCAGGAGATGCTCTACCCAACCACTTTCCTGAAATCCATGGGCCTCGGTAAAGCCTGCGCGCTGATCACCGACGGACGTTTTTCGGGCGGTACTTCAGGCCTCTCCATCGGCCACGTCTCTCCGGAAGCGGCAAGCGGCGGCAACATCGCCATCATCGAAGATGGTGACCTGATCGAAATCGACATTCCGAATCGCGGGATCCAGCTCAAGCTGAGCGATCAGGAAATTGCGGCGCGTCGTGAAGCACAGGAAGCGCGCGGTGATAAAGCCTGGACGCCAAAAGACCGCCAGCGTGAAGTCTCCTTTGCCCTGCGCGCTTACGCGAGCCTGGCGACCAGTGCAGACAAAGGCGCGGTACGCGATAAATCGAAACTTGGGGGCTAATGATGGCCGAGTCACAACCCTTATCCGCCGCCCCTGAGGGGGCGGAATATCTCCGGGCGGTGCTGCGCGCGCCGGTCTATGAAGCGGTACAGGTCACTCCGCTGCAGAAAATGGAAAAACTCTCCTCGCGCCTCGACAACGTCATTCTGGTAAAGCGTGAAGACCGTCAGCCGGTGCACAGCTTTAAGCTACGCGGGGCCTACGCGATGATGGCCGGGCTGAGCGATGAGCAAAAAGCGCGCGGCGTGATTACGGCGTCTGCCGGTAACCATGCGCAGGGTGTGGCGTTCTCGTCTGCCCGTTTAGGGTTGAAAGCGTTAATCGTGATGCCGGTGGCTACTGCGGATATCAAAGTCGACGCGGTACGAGGCTTCGGCGGCGAAGTGCTACTCCATGGGGCAAACTTTGATGAAGCGAAAGCCAAAGCGATTGAGCTGGCGCAACAGCAGGGATTCACCTGGGTGCCGCCGTTCGACCACCCGATGGTGATTGCCGGCCAGGGCACGCTGGCGCTGGAGCTGCTGCAGCAGGATGCCCATCTCGACCGCGTTTTCGTTCCGGTGGGCGGTGGTGGATTAGCGGCGGGCGTGGCGGTGCTGATCAAACAGCTGATGCCGCAGATCAAAGTCATTGCCGTGGAAGCCGAAGATTCTGCCTGCCTGAAAGCGGCGCTGGATGCCGGGCATCCGGTAGATCTGCCCCGCGTCGGGCTGTTTGCCGAAGGTGTGGCGGTGAAACGCATTGGCGACGAAACCTTCCGCCTGTGTCGGGAGTATCTCGATGACATCATTACCGTTGACAGTGATGCAATCTGTGCAGCGATGAAAGATCTGTTTGAGGATGTGCGTGCGGTGGCAGAACCGTCCGGCGCGCTGGCGCTGGCGGGAATGAAAAAATACATCGCCCAGCACAATATTCGCGGCGAGCGCCTGGCGCACGTACTCTCGGGGGCTAACGTCAATTTCCACGGCCTGCGCTACGTTTCCGAGCGCTGCGAGCTGGGTGAACAGCGTGAAGCGCTGCTGGCGGTCACTATTCCGGAAGAGAAGGGCAGTTTCCTCAAGTTCTGCCAGCTGCTGGGTGGCCGTTCGGTGACGGAGTTCAACTACCGTTTTGCCGATGCGAAAGACGCCTGCATTTTTGTCGGCGTGCGTTTAAGCCGCGGTCTGGAAGAGCGCAAAGAGATTCTCAACCTGTTGCATGAAGGTGGCTACAGCGTGGTGGATCTCTCCGACGACGAAATGGCGAAGCTGCACGTGCGCTATATGGTCGGCGGACGTCCGTCGAAGCCACTCCAGGAACGTCTTTACAGCTTCGAATTCCCGGAATCACCGGGTGCGCTGCTGAAGTTCCTGCATACGCTGGGCACGCACTGGAATATCTCCCTGTTCCACTACCGCAGCCACGGCACCGATTACGGCCGCGTGCTGGCGGCGTTTGAACTCGCCGAGCACGAGCCGGATTTCGAAACGCGCCTGAACGAGCTGGGCTACGAGTGCCACGATGAAACCCATAACCCGGCGTTCAGGTTCTTCCTCGCGGGCTAACGGTTCGGCTGCGCGTTGGCCAGGTAAGCGCAGCGCCACCCGGCTTCAGTGGTTCGGCAATATCTTCCAGAACGCATCAATAAGCGGCTCATGCAGCCGCTTTTTTTGTGCACATACACCAAGCTCAAACGGCGTCTTCTCATCGCTGCGTTCTAAAATCATCACGCGATTACGTACCGGCTCTGGGCTATTTTCCAGCACCACTTCCGGCAGCAGCGCCACGCCGCAGCCGAGTGCCACCATTGACACCATCGCCTCATGACCACCGACCGTGGCGTAAATCGATGGATTGCTGATTTTTTGCCGACGGAACCACAGCTCGATGCGGCGACGTACCGGCCCCTGATCGGCCATGATAAACGGTACCGTTGACCAGTCCGGCTTTTCCACTGACACCTGATTACGCACCGGGCACGGCAGCGCCGGAGCGATCAGTACCACCGCCAGATTTTCCAGCATCGAAAACGCCACCGCGCCGGGCAGGGTTTCCGGTTTTCCGGCAATCGCCAGATCCGCTTCGCCGGTGACCACTTTTTCCATCGCGTCGGCGGCGTCGCCGGTGGTGAGTTTAATTTCAACCGAGGGGTGTTCCGCGCGGAAACGGTCAAGGATAGGTGGCAGATGGCTGTAGGCGGCGGTCACGGAGCAGAAAATATGCAGCTCACCGGAGAGCGACGGCCCTTGCTGATCGATGGTGTGCCGCAGCTGCTGATACTGCAACAAGGTTTGCTGGGCAAAAATCCGCAGCTCTTCTCCCGCTTCCGTGAGCGTGACGGTACGGTTATCGCGCACAAACAGCGGCTGGCCGAGGTCTTCTTCAAGACGCTGGATCTGGCGTGAAAGCGTGGAGGGGCTGACGTGCATCGCCCGGGCGCTGCGGCCAAAATGGCGGCTTTCCGCCAGATGCAGGAACATTTTCAGATCGCGTAAATCCACGGATTCCACTCCCCCGTTTTACATTGCAGATATTGCAACATGACGTTGTGAATATATCAATTTCCGCAATAAAATTCCTGTCATATAGTAAGTTCATTCTCGCATAAGCGAACCGAACAATAAGCACGACAACACAACATCACGAGGTATCACCATGGCTAACTACTTCAACACACTGAATCTGCGCCAGCAGCTGGCGCAGCTGGGCAAATGCCGCTTTATGGCGCGCGACGAATTTGCCGATGGCGCGAGCTATCTTCAGGGGAAAAAAGTGGTCATCGTCGGCTGTGGCGCACAGGGTCTGAACCAGGGCCTGAACATGCGTGACTCCGGTCTGGATATCTCTTACGCCCTGCGCAAAGAAGCCATTGCTGAGAAGCGTGCTTCATGGCGTAAAGCGACCGAAAACGGTTTTAAAGTAGGTACCTACGAAGAGCTGATCCCGCAGGCGGATCTGGTGGTTAACCTGACGCCAGACAAACAGCACTCTGACGTTGTGCGTTCCGTGCAGCCGCTGATGAAAGACGGCGCGGCGCTGGGTTACTCTCACGGCTTCAACATCGTTGAAGTGGGCGAGCAAATCCGTAAAGACATCACCGTCGTGATGGTTGCACCGAAATGCCCGGGGACAGAAGTGCGTGAAGAGTACAAGCGTGGTTTCGGCGTGCCGACCCTCATCGCGGTTCACCCGGAAAACGATCCGAAAGGCGAAGGGATGGCGATCGCGAAAGCATGGGCAGCGGCGACCGGCGGACACCGTGCGGGCGTTCTGGAATCGTCCTTCGTGGCTGAAGTGAAATCTGACCTGATGGGCGAGCAGACCATTCTGTGCGGCATGCTGCAGGCGGGCTCCCTGCTGTGCTTCGACAAGCTGGTGGAAGAGGGTACCGACCCGGCATACGCAGAAAAACTGATTCAGTTCGGCTGGGAAACCATCACCGAAGCGCTGAAACAGGGCGGTATCACCCTGATGATGGACCGTCTGTCC
The DNA here is from genome assembly GCF_026319105.1 of Enterobacter sp. HSTU-ASh6. Lineage (NCBI taxonomy): Bacteria > Pseudomonadati > Pseudomonadota > Gammaproteobacteria > Enterobacterales > Enterobacteriaceae > Enterobacter > Enterobacter sp. HSTU-ASh6. The sequence continues at coordinate 12,115 of NZ_WSPD01000019.1, forward strand.
AATCCGGCGAAATTGCGTGCATACGCGCTGTCTGAGCAGCTGAAAACCATCATGGCTCCGCTGTTCCAGAAACATATGGACGACATTATCTCCGGCGAGTTCTCTTCCGGTATGATGGCGGACTGGGCGAACGACGATAAGAAACTGCTGACCTGGCGTGAAGAGACCGGTAAAACCGCGTTCGAAACCGCGCCACAGTATGAAGGTAAAATCGGTGAGCAGGAGTACTTCGATAAAGGCGTACTGATGATCGCGATGGTGAAAGCAGGCGTTGAGCTGGCGTTCGAAACCATGGTGGATTCCGGCATCATCGAAGAGTCTGCTTACTACGAATCACTGCACGAGCTGCCGCTGATCGCGAATACCATCGCCCGTAAGCGTCTGTACGAAATGAACGTGGTTATCTCGGATACCGCAGAATACGGTAACTATCTGTTCTCTTATGCCTGTGTACCGCTGCTGAAAGAGTTCATGACCACCCTGCAGCCGGGCGATCTGGGCAAGGCGATTGCGGAAGGTGCCGTGGACAACGCACAGCTGCGTGATGTAAACGAAGCCATTCGCAGCCACCAGATCGAGAAAGTGGGTCACAAACTGCGTGGCTACATGACCGACATGAAGCGTATCGCGGTAGCGGGTTAACAACAGGTGCGGGCTGATGCCCTCATCCTGGCCCTCTCCCACAGGGAGAGGGTGCAAACATTAAAGGCCTTCTCTAAGAGAAGGCCTTGCTGTTTATTTCCGATACAGCACTTTAATCACGTGGTAGCCGAACTGCGTGTGCAGCGGTCCGGTTGGCTCCAGCACCGGGCAGGAGAAGACCACTTTATCAAACGCCGGAACCATCTGACCCTGGCGGAATTCACCTAAATCACCACCGCGTTTGCCTGATGGACAAATGGAGTGTTTCTTCGCCAGCTTGCCGAAATCGGCGCCGTTTTTAAGCTGCTCCAGAAGATCCAGAGCCAGTTTCTCTTCTTTAACAAGAATATGCAGTGCTGCTGCTGTTTTTGCCATGATCGTGCCTTGAGTGGTATGGATTAGGCTCGCTATACTACCACGCTGTTATTCTCCCCTCCTGACTTTCATTGAGTGATCATTTATGCGTTTAAACCCCGGACAACAACAAGCCGTCGAATTTGTCACCGGACCGTGTCTGGTGCTGGCGGGGGCTGGTTCCGGTAAAACCCGCGTGATCACCAATAAAATTGCCCACCTGATCCGCGGCTGCGGCTATCAGGCCAGGCACATTGCGGCGGTAACCTTTACCAATAAAGCGGCACGTGAAATGAAAGAGCGTGTCGGCCAGACCCTGGGGCGTAAAGAGGCACGCGGCCTGATGATCTCCACCTTCCACACGCTGGGGCTGGATATCATCAAACGCGAATATGCGGCGCTGGGAATGAAGGCCAACTTCTCGCTTTTCGATGACACCGATCAGGTGGCGTTGCTCAAAGAGCTCACCGAGGGGCTGATCGAAGATGACAAAGTGCTGTTGCAACAGCTGATCTCGACGATCTCCAACTGGAAAAACGATCTGATGACTCCCGCACAGGCGGCGGCGAGTGCCAAAGGCGAACGGGATCGGATCTTCGCCCATTGCTACGGCCTGTACGATGCGCACATGAAAGCGTGCAACGTGCTGGATTTTGACGACCTGATCCTGCTGCCAACGTTGCTGCTGCAGCGTAATGAAGAGGTGCGCGAGCGCTGGCAAAACAAGATCCGCTACCTGCTGGTGGATGAATATCAGGATACCAATACCAGCCAGTATGAGCTGGTGAAGCTGCTGGTGGGACAGCGTGCGCGTTTCACCGTGGTAGGCGATGACGACCAGTCTATTTACTCCTGGCGCGGTGCGCGTCCACAAAACCTGGTGCTGTTGAGTAAAGATTTTCCGGCGCTGCAGGTTATTAAGCTCGAGCAGAACTATCGCTCCTCGGGGCGCATCCTGAAAGCGGCCAATATTCTGATTGCCAATAACCCGCACGTGTTTGAGAAGCGCCTGTTCTCCGAACTCGGCTATGGCACAGAGCTGAAAGTGCTCAGTGCCAACAATGAAGAGCACGAAGCGGAGCGCGTCACGGGTGAACTGATTGCTCACCACTTCGTCAATAAAACCGACTACAAGGATTACGCGATCCTCTATCGCGGTAATCATCAGTCGCGCGTCTTTGAAAAGATGCTGATGCAGAACCGCATCCCGTACAAAATTTCGGGCGGCACCTCGTTCTTCTCGCGGCCGGAAATCAAAGATCTGCTGGCTTACCTGCGCGTGCTCACCAACCCGGATGATGACAGCGCGTTTCTGCGTATTGTGAATACCCCGAAACGTGAGATTGGTCCGGCGACGCTGCAAAAGCTGGGCGAATGGGCGATGACGCGCAACAAAAGCCTGTTCACTGCCAGCTTCGACCTGGGGCTGAGCCAGACGTTAACCGGTCGGGGTTATGATTCGTTAACCCGCTTTACCCACTGGCTGGGTGAAGTGCAGCGTCTGGCGGAGCGTGAACCGGTGGCCGCCGTCCGCGATCTGATCCACGGCATCGACTACGAGTCCTGGCTGTATGAAACGTCTGCCAGCCCGAAGGCGGCAGAGATGCGTATGAAAAACGTTAACCAGCTGTTCAGCTGGATGACGGAAATGCTGGAAGGCTCCGAAATCGACGAGCCAATGACCCTGACGCAGGTGGTCACCCGCTTTACCCTGCGCGATATGATGGAGCGCGGTGAGAGCGAAGAAGAGGCCGATCAGGTTCAGCTGATGACGCTCCATGCGTCAAAAGGGCTGGAGTTCCCGTATGTCTATCTGGTTGGCATGGAAGAGGGGTTATTGCCGCACCAGAGCAGTATCGATGAAGACAACGTCGACGAGGAGCGCCGTCTGGCCTACGTGGGGATCACCCGCGCGCAGAAAGAGCTGACGTTCACCCTGTGTAAAGAGCGTCGTCAATACGGCGAGCTGGTGCGCCCGGAGCCGAGCCGATTCCTGCTGGAACTGCCGCAGGATGACCTGATCTGGGAACAGGAGCGCAAAGTGATTACCGCAGAAGAGCGTATGCACAAGGGGCAGGCTAACGTAGCGAACATTCGCGCCATGCTGGCAAAAGCGAAAGAGAAAGGATAATTTTTTGTAGGCCGGGTAAGGCGAAGCCGCCACCCGGCAATATTCAGGGTATTAATTCACCTCAAGCACCCAGTGCACATAGCTCTGCCACTGGCATTCCTGCTCGATCAACTCAGCCCCAAGCGGGTGATTATCCAGCCACTTTTCAGGCAGCGTCAGGGACAATTTTTCGTCATCGGCCACCAGATTGATCGCAGGCAGCAAATCATCGCGGCGGCGGCTGGCAAACAGGATCGCCAGACGCAGCAGACGGCACAGATGCTCGGCCACGCGCGGCGGTACGGCGTTTTGCTGGTGCAAAGAAGAGAGATCAACGGCATTGGTCTGGTTCAGCAGCAGCGTTGCCAGCAGTTTTTTCTGGGCGGGGGTATAACCCGGTAAATCAAGGTTACGCACCAGATACGCAGCGTGAGCAGGAGCCTGCTTAAAATCAATGCTCAGCCCCACTTCATGGAGCGCACAGGCACTCAGCAAGAGATCGCGGCTCAGATGATCGAGATCCCATGCGTTAGTGACCTGATCGGCGAAGCGTGACGCCAGTTGCGCCACGCGACCAGCCTGGTCGATATCCACCAGAAAACGGCGCTGCACGTTGCGCAGGGTACGGCTACGAATGTCCTGATCAACCGACAGATGCAACATCCCATACACCAGACCTTCGCGCAGTGCGCCGCCGGCCAGCGTCATACAGGTGATGTTGAGCTCGGTGAAAATGGCGATCAGAATGGCCAGCCCGCTGGGGAAGACCAGCGCACGTTCAAGGGTCAGGCCTTCAATTTCCAGCTCTTCCAGTCGTCCGCACTGAATAGCGCGCTGTTTTAGCTGCTGAAGCTTGGCAAGCGTAATCCGCTCGTCCATGCCCTGTGCCATCATGATTTCCTGCAAGGCCTGCACGGTACCCGAGGCACCTACGCAGACTTTCCAGCCGTGATAGCGCAGTTCGTCCATCACCGGACGTAATACCTCGCGCGCGGCATTTTCTGCCTCGTCGAAGTTCTCTTTGCCGAGATTGCGGTCGGCAAAGTAGCGCTCAAGCCAGGTCACACAGCCCATCGACAGGCTAAACAGCGAGGTCGCCTGCGCGCCTGTACCGGTGACCAGCTCCGTGCTGGCACCGCCGATATCCACCACCAGACGGCGATCGTCGCCCCCTGTGGTATGCGCAACACCTTGATAAATCAGGCGTGCTTCTTCTTCACCGCTGATCACCTGAACCGGACAACCGAGAATTTCCTGCGCTCTGGCAATAAAATCCACGGCGTTAACCGCCAGGCGGAGTGTCGCGGTGGCGACAACGGTGATTTGGGAATGGGGGATATCCTGCAGACGCTCAGCGAAGAGCCGCAGACACTGCCAGCCACGTTCCATGGCTTCTGGTGAGAGGTAATTGTCGCTGCTCAGGCCCGCCGCGAGGCGGACCTTGCGCTTAATGCGCGTCAGCGTTTGTATGCTTCCCGCCACCTCGCGCACAACCAGCATATGAAAACTATTCGAACCGAGATCGATGGCTGCGTAAAGCGAGGTGGAGCTGAGCATATTTTCTTAACCTGAACGACGACGATTACGCGGCGCGCCACCTGAACGACGCGGACCATTGCCGGAGCGTGGGCGGGTAAGACGCTTAGGCGGCGGCAGTTCGCTTAACAGCGCTTCCGGATTGTATTTGCTCTGCGGAATAGAGTGACCGATGTAAGCCTCAATGGCGGGCAGATTCAGTGCATACTCTTCACACGCAAGGCTAATCGAGTGACCGCTTGCGCCCGCACGACCGGTACGACCGATACGGTGTACATAGTCTTCACAGTCGTCTGGCAGGTCATAGTTGAAGACGTGCGTCACGGCTGGAATGTGCAAACCACGTGCTGCCACGTCGGTTGCGACCAGAATGTCGAGATCGCCACGGGTAAACTCTTCGAGAATACGCAGGCGTTTTTTCTGCGCCACGTCGCCGGTCAACAGACCTACACGGTGACCATCAGCAGCCAGATGGCCCCAGATGTCTTCACAACGGTGTTTGGTGTTCGCGAAGATAATGGCGCGATCCGGCCACTCTTCTTCAATCAGCGTTTGCAGCAGACGCATTTTCTCTTCATTGGAAGGATAGAAGAGCTCTTCTTTAATGCGGTGACCCGTTTTCTGCTCCGGCTCCACTTCCACATATTCGGCGTTGTTCATCTGTTCGAACGCCAGTTCACGTACACGGTAAGAGAGGGTGGCAGAGAACAGCATATTCAGACGCTGGTTGGCCGGCGGCATGCGGCGGAACAGCCAGCGGATGTCTTTAATGAAGCCCAAATCGTACATGCGGTCGGCTTCATCGAGCACCACAACCTGAATGGCACCGAGGTTAATGTGGTTCTGTTTGGCGTAATCGATAAGACGGCCAGTGGTACCGATCAGGATATCCACACCGCTTTCCAGCACTTTCAGCTGCTTATCGTAACCGTCACCGCCATAGGCCAGACCCAGCTTCAGGCCGGTAGCCTGTGCCAGGGGTTCAGCGTCTGCGTGGATCTGTACCGCCAGTTCTCGCGTCGGGGCCATAATTAGCGCGCGCGGCTGGTTAACTTTGCGGTCTGCAATCGCTGGGTGAGAAAGTAAATAATGAAACGTTGACGTCAAAAACGCCATCGTTTTGCCAGTACCGGTTTGCGCCTGCCCTGCAACATCGCGACCGGCCAGCGTCAGCGGCAGGGCGAGGGCCTGAATGGGCGTGCAGTTATGAAAGCCTTTGTTTTCAAGGGCTTCAATCACTTTTGGGTGCAGGGCGAAGTCGGAAAACTTCTGTTCTGTTAAATGTGTTTTGCTCATAGTGTGGTAGAATATCAGCTTACTATTGCTTTACGAAAGCGTATCCGGTGAAATAAAGTCAACCTTTAGTTGGTTAATGCGACATCAACACGTCGTTGGTGGAGACAAAACCAACGTACCAGGCTTATTCCTGTGGAGTTATATATGAGCGATAAAATTATTCACCTGACAGACGACAGTTTTGACACGGACGTACTTAAGGCTGACGGGCTGATCCTCGTCGATTTCTGGGCTGAATGGTGTGGTCCTTGCAAAATGATCGCCCCGATTCTGGATGAGATCGCCGACGAATATCAGGGCAAACTGACCGTTGCCAAGCTGAACATCGACCAGAACCCGGGTACCGCACCAAAATACGGTATCCGTGGTATCCCGACCCTGCTGCTGTTCAAAAACGGCGAAGTGGCGGCGACCAAAGTGGGCGCGCTGTCCAAAGGTCAACTGAAAGAGTTCCTGGACGCTAACCTGGCGTAAGGTTTCTCCGCTGTGCGTCCAGAGCATCTTGCTAAATGATGTGGAACTCTGGACGCCCGGCAGAAGTCGTGCTAAGTTAGCTATGACTTCGTTTTAAACATATCTTGTTGTTTGAATCTTGTTTTACCCGATACTTCCCGTTGTTGACATAAACAGTGCGTGAAGTGGCTAAATTCCGGGCTTGTCACTCAATCCGTCTTGTCGTTTCAGTTCTGCGTTCTTTCCCTGTGACCAGACAGCGAACAGACATGAGTTGATGGCCGCTAAACAGGCATGGATGACCCTGCCATACCATTCACAACATTAAGTTCGAGAATCACCCCGAGTTTAAGAACCCACACCATTATGAATCTTACCGAATTAAAGAATACGCCGGTTTCTGAGCTGATCACTCTCGGCGAAAATATGGGACTGGAAAACCAGGCTCGTATGCGCAAGCAGGACATCATTTTCGCCATCCTGAAGCAGCACGCTAAGAGTGGCGAAGATATCTTTGGCGACGGTGTGCTGGAGATATTGCAAGACGGATTTGGTTTCCTCCGCTCTGCAGACAGCTCCTACCTCGCCGGCCCTGACGACATCTACGTATCCCCCAGCCAAATCCGCCGTTTCAACCTCCGCACTGGTGACACCATTTCAGGTAAGATTCGTCCTCCTAAAGAGGGTGAACGCTACTTTGCGCTGTTGAAAGTCAACGAAGTTAACTTCGACAAACCAGAAAACTCGCGTAATAAGATCCTCTTTGAGAACTTAACGCCGCTGCACGCGAACTCTCGCCTGCGTATGGAGCGTGGTAACGGTTCTACCGAAGACTTAACCGCACGTGTTCTGGATCTAGCCTCACCAATCGGTCGTGGTCAGCGTGGTCTGATTGTGGCACCGCCAAAAGCGGGTAAAACCATGCTGCTGCAGAACATCGCGCAGAGCATTGCTTACAATCACCCTGACTGTGTGCTGATGGTGCTGCTGATTGACGAACGTCCGGAAGAAGTTACCGAGATGCAGCGTCTGGTTAAAGGTGAAGTTGTGGCTTCAACCTTTGACGAACCGGCCTCTCGCCACGTTCAGGTGGCTGAGATGGTGATCGAGAAGGCGAAACGCCTGGTTGAGCACAAGAAAGACGTGATCATCCTGCTCGACTCCATTACGCGTCTGGCGCGTGCCTACAACACCGTGGTCCCGGCTTCCGGTAAAGTACTGACCGGTGGTGTGGATGCTAACGCCCTGCATCGTCCAAAACGCTTCTTCGGTGCAGCACGTAACGTGGAAGAGGGCGGCAGCCTGACGATCATCGCGACAGCGCTGATCGATACCGGCTCCAAAATGGACGAAGTGATTTACGAAGAGTTTAAAGGGACAGGCAACATGGAACTGCACCTTTCTCGTAAGATTGCTGAAAAACGCGTCTTCCCGGCAATCGACTACAACCGTTCCGGTACCCGTAAAGAAGAGCTGCTCACCACCCAGGAAGAGCTGCAGAAAATGTGGATCCTGCGCAAAATCATCCATCCAATGGGTGAAATTGACGCGATGGAGTTCCTCATTAACAAACTGGCGATGACCAAAACCAACGACGATTTCTTCGACATGATGAAACGCTCGTAACGCAAATAAAGCCAGTGAACGCCACGTTTTTACGTGGCGTTTTTCTTTTATGGACTATACGCTAGTACCACCTACTCCCAATTTTGACCGGTCGGTGCGACAATAGGACCGTTTATACAGTCAAAGAAATAATTGATTGAAAAATATACAAAGGGAGTTGTGAGAAGCCACCTTTATTACTTCTGAGGCGGTGGCTTCATGGTTATACTTCCGGGACTAACATTTGTTGAGAGCAATCCATTGTGAATCTACTCACCGTTGTGACTGAGCTAATCAGTATATTTTTATTCACAACCTGTTTTTTGTTCATCGCGCGTAAGGTGGCAAAAAGAATAGGGTTGGTGGACAAACCTAATTTTCGTAAACGTCATCAGGGACTTATTCCTCTTGTTGGAGGGATCTCTGTTTACGCAGGTATCTGTTTCACGTTTGGTATTGCGGATTATTATATTCCACACGCAGCCCTCTATATTGCCTGTGCGGGCGTCCTGGTCCTCGTCGGGGCGCTTGATGACCGGTTCGATATCGCGGTGAAAATACGCGCCACCGTCCAGGCGGCGATTGGCGTGGTGATGATGGTCGTGGGTGGGCTGTACCTGAGAAGCCTCGGTTATGTGTTTGGCCCCTGGGAGTTAGTCCTGGGTCCATTTGGTTTCTTCCTGACGCTCTTTGCCGTCTGGGCAGCCATCAATGCCTTCAACATGGTCGACGGCATTGACGGCCTGCTCGGGGGATTGTCTTCTGTCTCGTTCGCCGCCATCGGCATTATTTTGTGGTTTGATGGTCAGTACAGCCTGGCAATGTGGTGTTTTGCCATGATTGCCGCCATCCTGCCTTATATTCTCCTGAACCTCGGTGCGCTCGGGCGTCGCTATAAAGTCTTTATGGGTGATGCGGGCAGTACGTTGATTGGTTTCACTGTGATCTGGATTTTGCTCGAAACGACGCAGGGCAAAACTCACCCGATCAGTCCGGTCACGGCATTGTGGATCATTGCTATTCCATTAATGGATATGGTGGCGATTATGTATCGCCGTCTGCGTAAAGGGATGAGTCCTTTCTCGCCTGACCGTCAGCATATTCATCATCTCATCATGCGCGCAGGTTTTACTTCTCGTCAGGCGTTTGTGCTGATCACCCTGGCCGCTGCTATTCTGGCCGCCATTGGCGTCGCGGCTGAATATGCCCACTTTATTCCTGAATGGGTAATGTTGGTATTATTCTTGCTAGCATTTTTCCTGTATGGCTACTGTATTAAGCGCGCATGGAAAGTGGCGCGATTCATTAAACGTCTGAAACGCAGGATGCGTCGTAACAATGACAAAAACCCAACATTAACTAAGTAAAACCGGGACTATGATGACTCAACCGTTGGCGGGAGCGAAATCAGTGGTAACTGAGAATGAACTGGATATTCGTGGTTTGTTTCGCGTGTTATGGGCAGGCAAACTTTGGATTGCGGGGATCGCACTGGGGTTCGCACTGTTAGCCCTGGCCTACACTTTCTTTGCAAAACAGGAGTGGAGCGCCACGGCAATCACAGACCGACCTACGGTTAACATGCTCGGTGGGTTTTATTCTCAGCAGCAGTTCCTGCGTAACCTGGATATCAAGGCCAATCTGGCGACACCTGACCAGGCTTCTGTTATGGATGAAGCCTATAAAGAGTTTGTGATGCAGCTGGCCTCCTGGGACACGCGTCGCGACTTCTGGTCCCAGACGGATTATTACAAGCAGCGTATGGTGGGTAACAGCAAGGCGGATGCCGCGCTGTTAGATGACCTGATTAACAATATCCAGTTTATGCCGGGCGATGCGCTGCGTAACGTGAATGACAGCGTCAAGCTGATTGCAGAAACCGCGCCGGATGCCAACAACCTGTTGCGCCAGTACGTTGCGTTTGCCAGCCAGCGAGCTGCCAGTCATCTCAATGAAGAGCTGAAAGGCGCCTGGGCGGCTCGTACCATCCAGATGAAGGCGCAGGTAAAACGTCAGGAAGAGGTGGCGAAAGCCATTTTCGCTCGCCGCGTACACAATATTGAGCAGGCGCTGAAAATTGCGGAACAGCACAATATTTCCCGCAGCGAAACGGATGTACCGGCTGATGAACTCCCGGATTCTGAAATGTTCCTTCTTGGCCGCCCCATGCTGCAGGCACGTCTGGAAAATCTTCAGGCCGTTGGCCCCGATTTTGACCTCGACTACGATCAAAACCGCGCCATGCTCACTACCCTGAATGTCGGTCCGACGCTGGACCCGCGTTTTCAGACCTATCGTTATTTGAGAACGCCTGAAGAACCTGTAAAACGCGATAGTCCGCGTCGTGCATTCCTGATGATTATGTGGGGGATTGTCGGCGCACTGACGGGCGCTGGCGTGGCGTTAACGCGTCGTCGCACAAACTAAGAACGCCGTCTACGATGAAGGCTATGTATGGCCTTCATCGCTTAATCGAAGAGAATCGATGTGAAAGTACTTACCGTATTTGGCACCAGGCCGGAGGCCATTAAGATGGCACCTCTGGTTCATGCGCTGGCCAGCGATCCTGATATTGAAGCGAAAGTGTGTGTCACTGCCCAACACCGTGAGATGCTCGATCAGGTTTTAACGCTCTTTTCTATCGTCCCGGATTACGATCTTAATATTATGAAACCGGGTCAAGGGCTGACGGAGATAACCTGTCGCATCCTGCAAGAGCTCAAGCCGATCCTGGAGTCATTCAAGCCCGACGTGGTGCTGGTTCACGGCGACACCACCACCACCGTGGCGACAAGCCTGGCGGCGTTTTACCAGCGTATTCCCGTAGGACATGTTGAGGCGGGACTGCGCACCGGCAATCTCTACTCGCCGTGGCCGGAAGAAGCTAACCGCACGCTCACCGGACATCTGGCGATGTACCACTTTGCGCCCACGGAAAATTCCCGTCAGAACCTGCTGCGTGAAAATATCGCTGATAACAAAATCTTTGTGACCGGTAATACGGTCATTGATGCGTTAATTTGGGTACGTGACCGCGTGCTGGCGAACCGCGAACTGCAGGAAGACCTTGCTGCCCGTTATCCCTTCCTGCACAACGGCAAAAAAACCATCCTGGTTACAGGCCATCGCCGCGAAAGTTTTGGTCGGGGCTTTGAGCAGATCTGTCATGCGCTGGCTGAAATTGCTGCGCAGAACGAAGATGTGCAGATCGTTTATCCGGTCCATCTCAACCCTAACGTCAGCGAGCCGGTTAACCGCATTCTGGGCCATGTCGACAATGTACTTCTGATGGAACCGCAGGACTACATGCCGTTTGTCTGGCTGATGAACCATGCCTGGCTGATCCTCACCGATTCCGGTGGGATCCAGGAAGAAGCGCCTTCCCTCGGTAAACCGGTGCTGGTGATGCGTGAAACCACCGAACGCCCGGAGGCCGTTAAAGCGGGAACCGTGCGCCTGGTCGGAACCAGCACGCAGTTGATTGTCGAAGAGGTCACGCGCCTGCTGCACGACGAGGAAGCGTATCAGGCAATGAGCCGGGCCCATAACCCATATGGCGACGGGCAGGCTTGTGGTCGTATTTTGCATGCACTTAAACACAATCGGGTATCGCTATGAGTTTTACTACCATCTCTGTCATTGGTCTTGGCTACATTGGCTTGCCCACCGCGGCGGCGTTTGCCTCTCGTCAAAAACAGGTTGTCGGTGTGGATATCAACACACGCGCGGTGGAAACCATTAACCGTGGCGAAATTCATATTGTGGAGCCCGATCTCGACCGCGTGGTCAAGGAGGCGGTTGACGGGGGATTCCTGCGCGCCAGTATCACGCCGGTTGAAGCGGATGCGTACCTGATTGCCGTTCCTACGCCATTTAAAGGCGACCATGAACCCGATATGGTCTATGTCGAAGCGGCGGCGAAATCTATCGCGCCCGTGCTGAAGAAAGGGGCGCTGGTGATCCTTGAGTCGACGTCGCCGGTTGGCGCGACCGAGCAGATGGCGCAGTGGCTGGCCGACGCGCGTCCTGATTTAAGCTTCCCGCAACAGGCGGGAGAGCAGGCGGATATCAATATCGCCTACTGTCCGGAGCGCGTGCTGCCGGGCCAGGTGATGGTTGAACTGATTAAAAACGACCGCGTGATTGGCGGTATGACGCCGGTGTGCTCTGAACGTGCCAGCGCGCTATACAAGATTTTCCTTGAAGGCGAATGCGTGGTGACCAACTCACGCACTGCTGAAATGTGCAAGCTGACGGAAAACAGCTTCCGTGACGTTAATATCGCCTTCGCGAATGAACTGTCACTGATCTGCGCCGATCAGGGGATTAACGTCTGGGAGTTGATTCGCCTGGCGAATCGCCATCCGCGTGTCAATATTCTCCAGCCAGGCCCGGGCGTGGGTGGACACTGCATCGCCGTCGACCCGTGGTTTATCGTGGCGCAGAATCCGGCGCAGGCTCGTTTGATCCGCACCGCGCGTGAAGTGAACGACAGCAAACCGCACTGGGTACTCAACCAGGTCAAAACCACGGTAGCGGATTGTCTGGCAGAGAGCGGCAAGCGCGCCAGCGAGCTGAAAATCGCCTGCTTTGGTCTGGCATTTAAGCCCAACATTGACGACCTGCGCGAAAGCCCGGCAATGGAAATTGCTGAAATGATTGCCGAATGGCACAAAGGCGAAACGCTGGTGGTCGAGCCAAATATTCATGAACTGCCGGCAAAACTGGCGGGGCACTGCACGCTGACGGCGCTCGACAATGCCCTGGCGACGGCGGATGTGCTGGTACTGCTGGTGGATCACAACGAGTTTAAAGCGATCTCCGGCGATGCCGTTCATCAGCAGTATGTGGTTGATACCAAGGGTGTCTGGCGTTGAGCCGCCTGAATGGGGTACTCGAGCCTCTGCAATGGGAGAGTGCCTTTTTCGGTCTGCCGTCGGCCATCGTGCGTCTGCGCGATGATGCGCCGGCACTGACGGAATCGGCATTTACCGCCTGGCAACGGGTACAGGCTAAGATCCCGGCGGACCGTACTGATCTGCTTGATGCGCTCCAGCAGCTCGGCTTTAAGCTGGTTGAAGGTGAGGCCGATCTCTCCATTACCCTTACCCGGTACGATGCGCCCGGTGCGGAAATGGCAACCGAACAGGATATTCCCGTGTTGCGTCAGATGGCGGCCCAGGCGTTTGCGCAGAGCCGCTTTCGCACGCCCTGGTACGCACCTGGCGATAGCGGACGGTTCTACGCCCAGTGGGTGGAGAATGCGGTCAAAGGCACGTTTGACCATGTCTGCCTGGTTTTTCGGGCAGGGGACAGTCAGATCCAGGGATTTGTCTCGCTGCGTAAGCTCAACGAGCGCGAGGCGCGGATTGGCTTATTAGCCGGGCGTGGGATGGGTGAGAAACTCATGCAGGCGGCGCTGCACTGGGCGCAGGAGCAAAAGCTTGTGACGCTGCGGGTGGCGACCCAGGTGGGCAATACCGCCGCGCTTAAACGATATATTGCGAGTGGTGCCAACATCGACGCCACCGCCTACTGGTTATACAGGTGACAAGATGATTCCATTTAACGCACCACCCGTCGTGGGCACCGAACTCGACTACATGCAGTCTGCCATGGGCAGCGGCAAACTCTGCGGTGATGGTGGGTTTACCCGTCGCTGCCAGCAGTGGATGGAGCAGCGTTTTCACAGTGCCAAAGTGTTGCTGACCCCGTCCTGTACAGCATCACTGGAAATGGCGGCCCTGTTGCTGGATATCCAGCCTGGCGATGAAGTCATTATGCCAAGCTATACCTTCGTCTCCACGGCGAACGCGTTTGTCCTGCGCGGGGCGAAAATCGTCTTTGTGGATATCCGTCCGGATACCATGAACATTGATGAAACGCTCATTGAAGCGGCGATCACCGACAAAACGCGCGCGATTGTGCCGGTCCACTATGCGGGCGTAGCCTGCGAAATGGACACCATCATGGCGATTGCCAACAAACATAACCTGTTTGTGGTGGAAGACGCTGCTCAGGGGGTGATGTCCACCTACAAGGGACGCGCGCTGGGCACGATCGGCCATATTGGCTGCTTTAGCTTCCACGAAACCAAAAACTACACCGCTGGCGGTGAGGGCGGCGCGACGCTGATAAACGATCGCGCGCTGGTCGAGCGCGCGGAAGTGATCCGCGAAAAAGGGACCAACCGCAGCCAGTTCTTCCGCGGACAGGTAGACAAATACACCTGGCGCGATATCGGCTCAAGTTATCTGATGGCGGATCTGCAGGCGGCATACCTGTGGGCGCAGCTGGAAGCCGCGGAGCGTATCAACCTTCAGCGTCTGTCCCTGTGGCAAACCTATTACGACGCGCTGGAGCCTCTGGCGAAAGCCGGGCGCATTGAACTCCCGACCATTCCGGCTGATTGTGTCCACAATGCGCACATGTTCTACATCAAGCTGCGCGATAACGACGATCGCAGCCAGCTCATCGCCTGGCTGAAAGAGGCTGAAATTATGGCGGTGTTCCACTACATTCCGCTGCACTCCAGCCCCGCGGGCGAAGCGTTCGGCACATTTGCGGGTGAAGACCGTTACACGACCAAAGAAAGTGAGCGTTTGCTTCGCCTGCCATTGTTCTACAACCTCGCGCCAGTTAACCAGCGTACGGTGATTAATACCCTTCTGAGCTATTTCGGCTGATATGTCTCTGGCAAAAGCATCGGTGTGGACCGCCGCGTCCACACTTGTAAAAATTGGCGCCGGACTGCTGGTCGTCAAGCTGTTGGCTGTCTCATTTGGCCCATCAGGTGTCGGGATGGCGGGTAACTTCCGCCAGCTCGTTACCGTCCTTGGGGTGCTGGCCGGTGCCGGAATCTTCAACGGCGTGACCAAATACGTTGCGCAGTATCATGATGATGCGGCACAGCTGCGCCGGGTGGTGGGCACCGCTTCGGCGATGGTCACGGGTTTTTCGACCCTGATGGCGATTGTCTTTCTGCTGGCGGCGGCCCCCATCAGCCAGGGATTATTCGGTCACACCCACTATCAGGGACTGGTGCGTCTGGTTGCGTTGGTGCAGATGGGTATTGCCTGGGCTAACCTGCTGCTGGCGCTGATGAAAGGTTTTCGTGATGCTGCCGGGAACGCCCTTGCGTTAATCCTGGGAAGCGTCATTGGTGTTATTGCCTACTACTTCTGCTATCGCCTCGGTGGCTATGAAGGTGCCCTGCTCGGGCTGGCGCTGGTACCGGCCCTCGTGGTTGTGCCTGCCGCGTTTATGCTGATGCGTCGGGGCGTCATCCCTCTGCGCTACCTGAAACCGCAATGGGACAAGCTGCTTGCCAGCCAGCTGGGTAAATTTACCCTGATGGCGCTCATCACCTCCGTCACGCTGCCCGTGGCCTATGTGATGATGCGAAACCTGCTGGCGGCGCATTATAGCTGGGAAGAGGTCGGGATTTGGCAGGGCGTGAGCAGCATTTCTGACGCCTACCTCCAGTTTATTACGGCTTCCTTTAGCGTTTATTTGCTGCCAACCTTATCGCGTCTGACGTCCAGACAGGATATCACCCGTGAGATTTTCCGATCGCTGCGCTTTGTCTTGCCGGCGGTTGCGGCTGCCAGCTTCACCGTCTGGTTATTGCGCGATGTCGCTATCTGGTTGCTCTTCTCGGCGAAGTTCACCGCCATGCGCGATCTCTTTGCCTGGCAGCTGGTGGGCGATGTACTGAAAGTGGGGGCTTACGTTTTCGGCTACCTGGTGATTGCGAAGGCTTCACTGCGGCTGTATATCCTGGCGGAAATGAGCCAGTTTGTGTTACTGACGTCGTTCTCGCACTGGTTGATACCCGCGCACGGCGCGCTGGGGGCGGCTCAGGCCTATATGGCAACGTATATCGTTTATTTCGCTGCCTGTTGCGGCGTATTTTTATTGTGGCGTAAAAGCGCATGACTGCACTGATTCACATCCTGGGATCGGATATCCCACACCATAACCAGACCGTTTTGCGGTTTTTCAACGACGAGCTGGCATCGGGTAATCCCGATGCGCGTGAGTTTATGGTTGCAGGTCAGGATAAGGGCCTGAGCGCAGCATTTCCGGCGCTGAACATGAGCTTCTGGCCGGATAAGGCCACGCTGGCAAAGGCGGTGATTGCCAAAGCCAAAGCGGATCGTGAGCAACGATTCTTCTTCCACGGGCAGTTTAATACCGGCCTGTGGCTGGGGCTTCTCAGCGGGGGGATTAAACCTTCCCAGTGCAGCTGGCATATCTGGGGGGCCGATCTCTACGAAGTCTCCCGCGGCTGGAAATTCCGTCTGTTCTATCCCCTGCGCCGCATGGCCCAGGGGCGGGTGGGCTGCGTTTTTGCTACCCGTGGCGATCTCAACTATTTTGCGAAACAGCATCCGAATGTGCGTGGTGAGCTGCTCTATTTCCCGACCCGCATGGATCCGGCGTTGAACGCCATGGCGAATGACACGGTGCGAGAAGGCAAGCTGACGATCCTGGTGGGGAATTCCGGCGATCGCAGTAACGAACATATTGCAGCGCTCAGGGCGGTGCATCAGCAGTTTGGCGACACGGTGAAGGTGGTGGTGCCGATGGGCTATCCCGCCAATAACGACGCCTACATTGATGAGGTTCGCCAGCAGGGGCTCGCGTTATTCAGCGCGGAGAATTTGCATATTCTGCGGCATAAGCTGGAATTTGAGGAGTATCTCGCGCTGCTGAGAAAATGCGACCTCGGGTATTTCATCTTTGCCCGTCAGCAGGGCATTGGCACGCTGTGTCTGCTTATTCAGGCGGGGATCCCGTGCGTGCTCAACCGCGACAACCCGTTCTGGCAGGACATGGCCGAACAGCATCTTCCGGTCCTGTTTACCACGGATGTGCTTAATGAAGAGGTTGTTCGGGAAGCACAGCGACAGCTGGCGCTGGTGGATAAAAACGCCATCGACTTCTTTAGCCCGAATTACCTCACGCCGTGGCACCGTGCACTGCGTATCGCTGCAGGAGACAAAGCATGAGCCAGTTGCAATTCAGCGGTTTGCTGGTCGTTTGGCTGCTGAGCATCCTGTTTATCGGTACGCTCACCTGGTTCGAATTCCGCCGCGTGCGTTTCAACTTTAACGTGTTCTTCTCGTTATTGTTTCTGCTGACGTTCTTTTTCGGTTTCCCGCTCACCAGCATTCTGGTCTTCCGCTTTGACGTGAGCGTCGCGCCGCCGGAAATTTTGCTCCAGGCGCTTCTGGCAGCGACCTGCTTCTATGCGGTCTACTACGTTACCTATAAAACGCGTCTGCGTTCCGCGCAGGCCGCCACGCCGCGCCGGGCGCTATTTACCATGAACCGTGTGGAGACACACCTGACGTGGGTGATGCTGATGACCATTGCCCTGGTCAGTGTCGGTATCTTCTTCATGCATAACGGCTTCCTGCTGTTTAAGCTTCACTCCTACAGCCAGATTTTTTCTGCCGAAGTATCGGGCGTGGCGCTTAAGCGTTTCTTCTACTTCTTCATCCCGGCGATGCTGGTGATCTTTTTCCTGCGTCAGGACAGTAAAGCGTGGCTGTTCTTCCTGGTCAGTACCGTCGCGTTTGGCATCCTGACCTATATGATTGTGGGCGGTACGCGCGCCAATATCATTATCGCTTTCGCCATCTTCCTGTTTATTGGCATCATCCGCGGCTGGATCTCGCTGTGGATGCTGGTTGCCGCCGGGGTGTTTGGCATTGTGGGGATGTTCTGGCTGGCGCTGAAGCGGTACGGAATGAACGTGGCGGGTGATGAGGCGTTTTATACGTTCCTCTACCTTACGCGGGATACGTTCTCGCCATGGGAAAACCTGGCATTACTGCTGCAAAACTACGACAAGATTGATTTCCAGGGGCTGGCGCCGATTGTTCGCGACTTCTACGTCTTTATCCCTTCCTGGCTATGGCCGGACCGCCCTGGCGTGGTGCTGAATACGGCGAACTACTTTACGTGGGAAGTGCTGAACAACCACTCCGGTCTGGCAATCTCGCCAACGCTGCTCGGTTCCCTGGTGGTGATGGGGGGAGCCTGGTTCATTCTTCCCGGGGCGGTTGCCGTGGGGCTGATTATTAAGTGGTTCGACTGGCTTTATCTGCGTGGCAATGAAGAGACCAACCGCTATAAAGCGGCCATTTTGCACAGTTTCTGCTTCGGTGCCATTTTCAATATGATCGTTCTGGCGCGCGAAGGGCTGGATTCGTTTGTTTCGCGCGTGGTGTTCTTCATGGTTGTTTTCGGCGTCTGCCTGTTACTGGCCAAGCTGTTGTACTGGCTGTTTGATAATGCAGGGCTTGTGCACAGGCGCGAGCGTCAGGGCAGCACAACGCTGTCACAAGTCTGAGTAAGGATAGTAATGACTGATAACATTTCTGCACCGCGCTATGCGCTACGGGGTCTGCAGCTGATTGGCTGGCGCGACATGCAGCATGCGCTGGACTTTCTCTTCGCCGACGGCCAGATGAAATCCGGTACGCTGGTCGCCATCAATGCGGAAAAGATGCTGGCGGTGGAAGATAACGCCGAGGTCAAAAGCCTGATTGAAGCGGCGGAGTTTAAGTACGCGGACGGCATCAGCGTGGTTCGCTCCATCCGTAAAAAGTATCCTGACGCTAATGTTTCTCGCGTGGCGGGAGCCGATCTCTGGGAGCAGCTCATGGCTCGCGCCGGCGCGCAGGGCACGCCCGTGTTCCTGATTGGCGGGAAGCCGGAGGTTCTGGCTCAGACTGAGGAGAAACTGCGTCGTCAATGGAATGTGAATATTGTCGGCAGTCAGGATGGTTACTTCAAACCTGAAGCGCGGCAGGCTCTGTTTGAACGCGTTCGTGACAGCGGGGCGAAAATTGTCACCGTGGCGATGGGCTCCCCGCGCCAGGAGATCCTGATGCGCGACTGCCGTCTGGTCTGTCCGGATGCCCTTTATATGGGGGTCGGTGGCACGTATGACGTCTTTACCGGCCACGTTAAGCGTGCGCCTAAGGTTTGGCAAAATCTCGGGCTGGAGTGGCTGTACCGCCTGTTATCGCAACCGACGCGTATTAAACGACAGATCCGACTGCTTCGCTACCTCGCCTGGCATCACACCGGGAAAATGTAATCAAAATGTAGCGCGATATGCTATTCGCGCTGCAACTCGCCAGCAAAACTGCTGATATTCTGTGCAATGCATTCATTTTTTTAATGCATCGTTTGCCATTTGGCACATTTTAAGAAACCATTCGCTCCGTATTTTAGTCCCCCTAAAAAACAATACCCGGTCTTAAGCCGGGAAACAGCAAACACAATCGAGGATCTATGGCTGAGAAAAAACCGGAGCTACAGCGTGGGCTGGAAGCTCGTCATATTGAACTGATAGCGCTGGGTGGCACTATCGGCGTGGGCCTGTTTATGGGCTCTGCAAGCACCCTCAAATGGGCTGGCCCTTCCGTCTTACTGGCGTACATTATCGCCGGGCTGTTTGTTTTCTTCATCATGCGTTCCATGGGCGAAATGCTCTTCCTGGAACCGGTAACCGGCTCTTTTGCCGTTTATGCGCACCGGTATATGAGCCCGTTCTTTGGCTACCTGACGGCCTGGTCGTACTGGTTTATGTGGATGGCGGTGGGCATTTCAGAGATCACCGCGATAGGGGTCTACGTTCAGTTCTGGTTCCCGGACATGGCCCAGTGGATACCCGCGCTCATTGCCGTGGGGCTGGTGGCGCTGGCAAACCTGGCCGCCGTACGTCTTTATGGCGAGATTGAGTTCTGGTTTGCGATGATTAAAGTCACCACCATTATCGTGATGATTGTCGTCGGACTGGGCGTGATTTTCTTCGGCTTTGGCAACGGCGGACACGCGATTGGCTTTGGCAATCTGACCGAAAACGGCGGCTTCTTCGCTGGCGGCTGGAAAGGCTTCCTGACGGCGCTGTGTATCGTTGTGGCTTCGTATCAGGGCGTGGAGCTCATCGGGATCACCGCCGGTGAAGCGAAAAACCCACAGGTCACGCTGCGTAGTGCGGTGGGCAAAGTACTGTGGCGTATCCTGATTTTTTATGTGGGCGCGATCTTCGTTATCGTGACCATCTTCCCGTGGAACGAAATTGGCACGACGGGGAGTCCGTTTGTTTTAACCTTCGCCAAAATTGGTATCACGGCGGCGGCGGGTATCATTAACTTTGTGGTCCTGACGGCAGCGTTGTCAGGCTGTAACAGCGGGATGTATAGCTGTGGGCGTATGCTCTATGCGCTCTCGAAGAATAACCAGCTGCCTGCCGCAATGAGCAAAGTCTCACGTGCTGGCGTGCCGGTTGCGGGTGTGGCGGTATCCATTGCGATCCTGCTGATTGGCTCTTGCCTGAATTACATCATCCCGAATCCGCAGCGCGTGTTCGTTTACGTCTACAGTGCCAGCGTACTGCCGGGCATGGTGCCGTGGTTTGTTATTCTCATCAGCCAGCTGCGTTTCCGTCATGCGCATAAAAAGGCGATTGCAAGCCATCCGTTCCGCTCAATTCTGTTCCCGTATGCGAACTATTTGACGATGGCATTCCTGATTTGCGTATTAATCGGAATGTACTTTAATGAAGATACCCGCATGTCGCTGTTTGTCGGGGTGATCTTCCTGGCGGCAGTGACGGCTGCCTATAAGCTTTTTGGCCTGGGTCGCCGTGCCACCACGCAGAAAGTGGAGGAATAAGCGGCAAAATGTGCAAACCATAACCAAACGCGCATTTTTTTCAAAAAAGCACTAGACAGCGGGGACGGAGGTACGTAATATCCAGCCCCGCAACGGCGCTAAGCGCCCGTAGCTCAGCTGGATAGAGCGCTGCCCTCCGGAGGCAGAGGTCTCAGGTTCGAATCCTGTCGGGCGCGCCATTTTAGTCCCGGCGCTAGAGCTGCGGTGGTCTGAGAAGTAGTCAGTACCGCGTGAAAGAATACAGTGGTGGCTATAGCTCAGTTGGTAGAGCCCTGGATTGTGATTCCAGTTGTCGTGGGTTCGAATCCCATTAGCCACCCCATTATTGAAAGAGTTGTGAATTGCGAAGGTGGCGGAATTGGTAGACGCGCTAGCTTCAGGTGTTAGTGTCCTTAGGATGTGGGGGTTCGAGTCCCCCCCCTCGCACCACGACTTTTTAAATGAATTGAACTAAAAATTCAAAAAGCAGTACATCGGCGAGTAGCGCAGCTTGGTAGCGCAACTGGTTTGGGACCAGTGGGTCGGAGGTTCGAATCCTCTCTCGCCGACCAATTTTGAACCCCGCTTCGGCGGGGTTTTTTGTTTTCTGCCACTTTTCTTCCCTGTAGTGATTCCCCGACAGCACTCCATCTTATTGTCGCGATTCAGCGACAGGCAACTTATTGAAAATAAAGTGTTTTACAGAATGTGTGTTTTGCTGTCTCCTCCTGGCGACATATTTCTGTATTGAACGATACGTTGTCGGGCTTAAGACGACACTCAACAGCATAATTTCCTTTTATCTTAAAATGTTGCGCCATGTAAAACTTCCTGGTGTCATGTTGGCACGTTACATGCAATAATATGCGTGTAGATGCTCATTCCATCTCTTATGTTCGCCTTAGTGCCTCATAAACTCAGGAATGACGCAGAGCCATTTACGGTGCTTATCGTCCACTGACAGATGTCGCTTTGGCCTCATCAAACACCATGGACACAACGTTGAGTGAAGCACCAAATATGTTGTCTTACAGACCTGTTTTAACGCCTGCTTTTATAGCAGGCGTTTTTTTATGCCTTATTCCCGATACCGGCGCATGATCAGGGCCACTAACAGCAGGGCGGCTGACGAGACCATATAAAGCGCCTGCACTGAGCCAAACCCAACTGCCACCATTGCGGCAATGCCGGTGAAAAGAGAGGCGCTGAGCGTTTGCCAGCGCCAGGCTTTACCGCTGGCTGAAGCGGTTTGTGCAAAATGAAAACTACTGAGAATGCCGAACGTGCCAGCCGCGAAGAGAACATTCGAGGCCAGATGTGCAATAAAGATCATCCCCAGCGCATATGCCATTCGCCCGGAAAACCACGGCAGCATTCCATAAGCGGCCAGAAAGAGGCCAAGACAAACGATGATTCGCGGCGTGCGTGTGGCGAAGCGCGCCAGGCTCTCTTTTTTTAGCAGCAGGGGGCCGCAAAGTTGTCCCAGGCTCCTTGCGAAAAGCAGAGGTAAAGCCAGACCCGCCGCATCCTGAGGATGGATTTGCTGCGCCAGTGCCGGAAGAAGCGCCATGGCCGGTGAGCCGACGGCCGCCAGCGCCGGCAAAATGAGCAGGCTGCGTTTTTGTCGAACGGTTAACGTCCGCCAGCGTAGTGGCACAGGGGTTTCCTCTTCACCGGGGAGCGGTAGCAATCGCGCAGAAAACCGGCGTCCAGCCAGCCACAGCAGTAATAACGACCCGAGAAAGCTGGCGGCATCAATGGCGAGTAAGGTAAACACGGATGTCTTCTGGAACAGCACTACGCCGAGTCCGGTTCCGAGCAGCACCTGAGAGGCAAAAATCACATTTTCCAGACAGGTTGCCGCAGGCAGCTCCGCTTCGCTAAGACCGCGCTTAAAGAGCAATGTCAGCGCGGGCCAGCTCATTCCGCTGAGCAGCGCTTCGGTGGATTGCACGGCGAGTAGCGCCGCAATGCTGTGATAACCCGTGCCAAACAGGGGAAAGAGCAGGGCGAGCAATCCCAGCCCCTCGGTCAGGATCAGCAGAGATATCGGAGAATAGCGTGAGCACAGTTTTTCGCCGATCGCGCTGCCGATGAATCCCGGTACCGTAGCGAAAAGAAAAGCGAGAGTGAGCAGGGCGGGCGGGGCCGACCACGCTAACAGTAAACCAAAGACCACCACCTGGGTTAACCCATTCCCCAGCGAAGAAAAAATAAAGGCACAGGCAAGCAGGCGCAGCCAGCGATGGCAGCGCAGCGCTTCAATAAGCGCATACATAAGCGAGTTCATGACGATTTCCTTTCAAAAACGATTTAATCCACGCTGCAGAAAATGCGCGTGTGTGAAAAAAAGTTAATGAAAAGACATCGTTACATTGGCGGGTTCGTTTGCGGATTAGGGTGTAAAGAATGTAGCAGGAGAAAGGCGATAAAAAAAGGAGGCCGTCTGGCCTCCTTTTTATTTATTGCTGGCTGCCGTTATTTCGCAGCGTCAGCAATAATCCATCGCGGCGCATCGCTGCCGCCTCTTCCGGCTTATGCTGCTTGTCGAGCGTATCGGCAAGCCACGCATAGTCGAACGCATCCGGACGCTGTTTCAGCGCCGCGCGGAACGCAAGGCTTGCCTCCTGCCATTCGCCGTGCTTCATCAACGACTGACCGAGCGTACTCCACAGCAGCGGGCGATCGCCGACGGTTTTAATCTGCTGACGCAGCACTTTCTCGACTTGCTCAGGATTGTTGGTTTTCAGGCGCGGGATCACCATCACCAGACGATCGTCGTACTGACGCTTCAGACCGTCGAGGAGGATCTCCTGGGCGGTGTCATGATCGTCACATTCAATCAGATGTTCCGCCATTGCCACCTGCAGTGGAACCTGCTGGCGCGTTTTACGGCTCTGGTTCTTCCACCACGTTTTCAGACCGTCGCTGCCGAGATCGGCGCGCGCCTGGTCCATCAGGCCAATCCACGCCAGACGCTGAAGCTCATCACGGTGCTCATCATCACCAACATCGGCCTTCGCCATCGACGGAATGATGTCCAGCAGCGAGCCCCACGCACCGGTACGGATATAGGCCTGCTCGGCAAGACGCAGCACTTCCGGATGACGTGGCGCGACTTCCAGCAGGCGGTCGATACCGTGGCGTGCCGCGTGGTTCTCATTGCGTGCCAGCTGCAGACGTACGCGCGTAATTTCCACCGGAATCGGGTCGCCATGCGCCAGCTCAGCCGCCCGTTCCAGGTGCTGATTGGCGCGGGCTTCATCACCGCGCTGCTGCGCCGCTTCGGCAGCAAGCAGGTAGTTCACCACCGGCTGCTCGGCATGGTCGGCGTTTTTCGACATCAGCTTTTCAACCTGCTGATAGTCACCTTCTGCGAGCTTAAGCAGCGCCTGTTCGGTCTGCTTACGGGCGCGGCGGCGCTTACGGCCAACGAACCAGCCGCGCGTATGGGCACCGGTGCGGAAAAGACGGCGCAGGACCCATTCGAGCGCAAACAGCACCACTACGCCGAGGATCAGGATGATCGTCAGGCCCGTTACGCTGGTTTCGATGTTGTAGTTATCGGTCTGGATCAGGACGTAGCCCTGATGACCAGCAAGCATCGGCCCCAGCACGATCCCGGCGATCAGCAGGACGAAGAGTAAGAGGACTTTTAGCATCATTACTCTCCTTGCTGCGCGCTTTCAGGCGCCGGTGCGGAAGCAGGAGCGGGTGCTGCTCCGCCCGTCTGCTCTGCCGGTACGCCCGGCTGCGCCAGAAGATTGCGTACGCGCGTCTGCATCAGTTTTTCCAGAATCGGCTGGCTGGCCAGCTTGTCCGGCACGTTCATGGTGATGTTCTGCTGGCTCAGTTTATCAATGTCTTCAAGGAAGGCGGTGGTCGTCGCATCATCGGTGTTGTAGTAAGCGCGTACCCACGTTGAGACGTTATCCAGCGCCTGTTTGTAAGTCTCTTCCTGATGACGCGGCACGGCCTGAGCGGCCACCAGCAGTCGGGAACGAATATTTTCGCGCAGATAGACATCCTGGTTCGGCGCCAGCAGCGGGACCGCGGTTTCGTCGCGGCGGCGAATCGTGATAAAGCTGTCCATAAAGTTCTGCCAGCTTTTTTGCAGGTTCACGCGCCATTCGCTCAGGGAGCTGGAAAGCTCGGTCCCGTCGGAATCCATCGGGGAGTCGTCGTCGTTGTTATCCGCCAGCTGCAGGTTATCAATCTGATTCGAAAGCTGATTCACTTTAAGTATAATGCCGTCATAATCCACCTGCGAGACGGCAGAGAGGCTGGCGATGTCTTCGGTGATCGCGCGACGTGCGGTGATAAGGCTTGGATCGTTCATGTCTGCCAGGCTTGCATCGGCGCTTTTCAGCAGCGCAGCGGCAGTGGTGACGTCCTGATCGCTCCAGAGCTTACGTCCGGCGAGCTTCACCAGGAAGTCAGCCTGCGAGAGCAACCAGGTTTTGGCATCGGTACCGGAGATCGTGGCGACCTTCTGCTGCACTTCGCCCAGCTGTTTGGTCAGTTCTTCCTGTTTGCTGTTCGCTTCGGCAAGCGCGGCGGCCTGCTGTTTAATCACTGATTCCAGTTCAGTTTTCTGCGTCTCCTGCGCTTTTTGCAGGGCGCTGAGCTGATTCACCAGCGCATCGCTGGTAGAGGTCTGGTTAGCGCTCTGTTGTTTTACCAGACCGTACAGACCCACCCCGGCTGCCAGCGCAATGGCGATGGCAATCGCGCTCAGCGTGAGGCTCGTTTTGTTGCTGCCGTTTTTCTTCTCAGCGGTTTTCTCAGTCGTCTCTGGCTGTGGTGTTGTCTCCACAGTCTCCCTGGTCTCTTCAACCACGGCGGAGGATTTATCGTGTTCCGTCATTATGGCTTCCCATTTGAGAGTTATTGTAATGCGCGCAGCAGCGCATCGTTGTCGGCGTTATCAGCGATCCGAATATCATGCCAGCCCAGCTCCCGGGCCTGGTTCGCCAGACGCTCACTGACGACCAGAAGCCGACAGTGGAGTAACCAGTTTTCACGATACCATTGCGGCACAAGTGACCAGAGCTGCTGCAGCATTTCACCGCTGGTCACGACCAGGGTATTAATGCCGCGCGTATGCCAGCGCATCGCCTCTTGTGCACCGTCATAATGTTTTGCACAACGCTGGTAGCATTCGCAGAACGTCACGTTAGCCCCGCGCTCCCGCAGCGTTTCACCAATCAGTTCGCGTCCGCCGTTACCGCGTAATATCAGCGCACGTTTTCCGGCAATAGTTTGTAATTCAGGTAATTGTAGCAAGACTTCACTGATTTCCCGATCTAACGGGTAACGAACGTCCGCGCCGCTTACGGTATGCAGCGCCAGTGCTGTTGTGCGGCCAATCGCGAAATAGCGGGGGGCAGTTGGCCAGGGCAGACCCTGCTGTTGCAGCTGCGCGTGGGCAAATTCCACGGCATGTTGCGATAACGCAAACAGCAGGTCACCGTCCTGAAGGGTATTCATCTGGTCGGCGAGCGCAGAGAGCTCCCGACCCGGGGAGAATTCAATCAGCGGAAAACTCCAGGCCACCTGCCCCAGTGCGCGCAGACGGCTCACTAATTGCTCTCCTGCGGGAGAAGGGCGGGTGACAAGAATACTCATGCAGGGGGTTCTCCATTATAAACGTCAGCCAGGATTTCGCGGGCGCCGTTATCCAGTAACTCTTCTGCCAGCGAGACGCCAAGCTGTTCGGCATCCTGCGCGTTACCACGACGTTCACCGCGCACCATCTGCGAACCGTCCGGAGCGCCGACCAGCGCGCGCAGCCACAGTTCACCATTCGTCAATTCAGCATAGCTGCCAATCGGCACCTGGCACCCCCCTTCGAGGCGGGTATTCATCGCACGCTCGGCTTTTACGCGGATAGCGGTCTCGTCATGGTTCAGCGGGGCAAGGAGCTCGCGGGTACGCGCATCGTCCAGACGGCACTCAATGCCGACGGCACCCTGGCCAACGGCCGGCAGCGACAGTTCTGGCGGCAGTGCCATGCGAATGCGTTCTTCCAGCCCCAGACGCTTCAGCCCGGCAACGGCGAGAATAATGGCATCGTAATCACCGTTATCCAGTTTGCCCAGACGCGTGCCGACGTTACCGCGCAGCGAGCGAATGATCAGATCGGGACGACGCGCCGCCAGCTGACACTGGCGACGTAAACTGGACGTGCCAACCACGCTTCCCTCAGGCAGCGCATCGAGCGAGTCGTAGCGGTTAGAGACAAACGCATCACGCGGATCTTCGCGCTCGCAGATGGTCACCAGCCCCAGCCCTTCCGGGAACTCGACGGGCACGTCTTTCATCGAATGTACGGCGATATCGGCGCGGTTCTCAAGCAATGCCAGTTCCAGTTCTTTGACAAACAGGCCCTTGCCGCCCACTTTCGCCAGTGGCGTATCCAGGATCACATCACCGCGCGTGACCATCGGCACCAGCTCGACGCGCAATCCACTGTGGCAGGCTTCAAGGCGCTGCTTAACATAATGTGCCTGCCAGAGCGCGAGAGGGCTTTGGCGTGTGGCAATTCTCAAAACATTGTCTAACATGCTTGTTACCGTCATTATCAATCGCCAACCATCCTAACATTGTTGACTCTGGGATGGCAGTTTTACGGTTGATGAAGAGTGAGAGGGACAAGGCGGCGTATTTGTCAGCCACAGCCGTATTAAGGAATTTACACGTACAGAACGGTGCTACACTTTGTATGTAGCGCAACTTTCTTTACGGTCAATCGGCAAGGTGTTAAATTGATCACGTTTTAGACCATTTTTTCGTCGGTACCAGCATAATGATAAGGCGAAAAAGGGTAACGGTTATCTTTTTGAAATACTGCGGGGCCCGCTGTTATTCGTGTTTTGAATAGCATGCGATACCCGGAAACATCAGGCGATACGTCTTGTACCTCTATATTGAGACTCTGAAACAGAGACTGGATGCCATAAATCAACTGCGTGTGGATCGCGCGCTTGCTGCTATGGGACCTGCTTTCCAGCAGGTTTACAGTCTGCTGCCGACATTATTGCACTATCACCATCCGCTAATGCCTGGCTACCTTGACGGTAACGTTCCCAAGGGCATTTGCCTCTTCACGCCTGATGAAACCCAACAGCATTATCTCAACGAACTGGAACTCTACCGCGGCATGCCGCCACAGGAGTCTCCGAAAGGTGAACTGCCGATTACCGGGGTTTACTCGATGGGGAGCACCTCATCGGTAGGGCAAAGCTGTTCGTCAGACCTCGACATCTGGGTCTGTCATCAATCCTGGCTCGATAACGAAGAGCGTCAGCTGCTGCAGCGTAAATGCAGCCTGCTGGAGAGCTGGGCGGCGTCGCTCGGCGTGGAAGTGAGCTTCTTCCTGATTGATGAAAACCGTTTCCGCCATAACGAAAGCGGCAGTCTGGGTGGTGAGGACTGTGGCTCGACGCAGCACATCCTGTTGCTGGATGAATTTTACCGTACTGCTGTGCGTCTGGCCGGGAAGCGTATTCTGTGGAATATGGTCCCGTGCGAAGAAGAAGAGCATTACGACGATTACGTCATGTCGCTTTATGCGCAGGGCGTACTGACGCCAAACGAATGGCTGGACCTCGGCGGCCTGAGCTCGCTGTCAGCCGAAGAGTACTTTGGCGCAAGCCTCTGGCAGCTCTATAAGAGCATCGACTCACCGTACAAAGCGGTGCTGAAAACGCTGCTGCTTGAAGCCTATTCCTGGGAATACCCCACGCCGCGCCTGCTGGCGAAAGATATCAAGCAGCGTCTGCACGACGGGGAAATTGTCTCCTTCGGGCTGGACGCTTACTGCATGATGCTGGAGCGCGTGACCGAATACCTGAAAGCCATTGATGACACCACGCGTCTCGACCTGGTGCGTCGATGTTTCTATCTCAAAGTGTGTGAGAAATTGAGCCGCGAGCGCGCCTGCGTCGGCTGGCGTCGTGAAGTGGTCACGCAGTTAGTGAAAGAGTGGGGATGGGGCGAAGAGCGTCTCTCCATGCTCGACAACCGGGCCAACTGGAAAATCGATCAGGTGCGTGAAGCGCACAACGAACTGCTCGATGCGATGATGCAAAGCTACCGTAATCTGATCCGCTTTGCGCGCCGTAACAACCTCAGCGTTTCCGCCAGCCCGCAGGATATCGGGGTATTGACCCGTAAACTGTACGCCGCGTTTGAAGCGCTGCCGGGTAAAGTGACCCTGGTTAACCCACAGATTTCGCCTGACCTGTCAGAACCGAACCTGACCTTTATCTATGTTCCGCCGGGCCGCGCGAACCGCACCGGGTGGTATCTGTATAACCGCGCCCCCAGCATGGACTCGATCATCAGCCATCAGCCGCTGGAGTATAACCGCTACCTGAACAAGCTGGTGGCCTGGGCCTGGTTTAACGGCCTGTTGACCTCACGCACGCGTCTGTTCATCAAAGGCAACGAGGTGGTCGATCTCGCTAAACTGCAGGAGATGGTGGCGGATGTTTCCCACCACTTCCCGCTGCGCCTGCCGGCACCCACGCCGAAAGCGCTCTACAGCCCGTGCGAGATCCGCCATCTGGCGATCATCGTTAACCTGGAATACGACCCGACGGCGGCCTTCCGCAATCAGGTGGTTCATTTCGACTTCCGCAAGCTGGACGTCTTTAGCTTTGGCGAGCAGCAAAACTGCCTGGTGGGTAGCGTGGATCTGCTGTACCGCAACTCGTGGAACGAAGTGCGTACCCTGCACTTCAACGGCGAGCAGGCGATGATCGAAGCGCTGAAAACCATTCTCGGCAAGATGCACCAGGATGCCGCGCCGCCGGACAGCGTGGAAGTGTTCTGCTACAGCCAGCATCTGCGTGGGTTGATTCGTACCCGCGTGCAGCAGCTGGTCTCGGAATGTATTGAGCTGCGTCTCTCGAGTACCCGTCAGGAAACCGGCCGCTTTAAAGCGCTGCGCGTTTCCGGCCAGACCTGGGGCCTGTTCTTCGAACGTCTCAATGTGTCAGTACAGAAGCTGGAAAACGCCATCGAGTTCTATGGCGCGATTTCGCACAACAAACTGCATGGTCTGTCGGTGCAGGTGGAAACCAACCACGTTAAGCTGCCGCAGGTGGTGGATGGTTTTGCCAGTGAAGGGATTATTCAGTTCTTCTTTGAAGAGTCGGGCGATGATGCTGGTTTCAACATCTACATTCTGGATGAGACCAACCGCGCCGAGGTCTATCACCACTGTGAAGGCAGTAAAGAGGAGCTGGTGCGCGACGTCAGCCGCTTCTACTCCTCTTCGCATGACCGGTTCACCTACGGCTCAAGCTTTATCAACTTTAACCTGCCGCAGTTCTACCAGATTGTGAACGTTGATGGCCGTGCGCAGGTGATTCCGTTCCGGACTCAGACCGTAACGCCTGCTGCCCCTGCCAATCAGGACACCGCGCCGCTGTTGCAGCAGTACTTCTCTTGACTCTTTTCGCCGGGTGGCGCTGCGCTTACCCGGCTTACAGTTCGAGTTGTTGTAGGCCCGGTAAGGCGTAGCCGCCACCGGGCAACAAAATTATCTGAAACTGACGTCCTCGCCCGCCTGCGCGGTCGCCGCCTGTTCCAGCAGATCCCAGAACGGTACGCCGCTGCGGTCGCAAACCCACTCCCCGTCTTTCAGATCGAAATGATAGCCGCCCTGTCTGGCCGCCAGCCATACCTGGTGAAGCGGCTCCTGGCGGTTAATAATAATTTTGCTGCCATTTTCGAAGCTCAGGGTCAGAATACCGCCGTTGATTTCACAATCGATATCGCTGTCGCCGTCCCAGTCGTCAAGACGCTCTTCAATGGTCATCCACAGGTTGTCGGCAAGGCGATGGAATTCACTGTCGTTCATGGTTTTGTTCCTGTTTTTCGTGATGCCGGCAGTATAACCCTAAATAAATCCCGTTGCAGGAAAGCGGCAAACTCTTGCTTTTGTGTCTTCTCCTGCGATGATAGAAACAGATTTGAACTTACGGGCAACTTTATAATGAAAAACGCTTTCCGAACGCTTGCCGTTCTCATCACGTTGTTTAGCCTGACTGGCTGTGGACTGAAGGGACCGCTGTACTTCCCGCCAGCGGATAAAACCGCACCACCGCCGACGAAACCGGTGAACAGCGGCATTGAGTCCTCTACGCCAGATACTAACGATCGTGGCAACAACGGCGGCCCGACTCAGGTTAATCTCTGACGACAACGTTCTGTACCCGCGCAATGGAGCAAATGATGCAGTTCTCTAAAATGCATGGCCTTGGCAACGATTTTATGGTCGTCGACGCGGTAACGCAGAATGTGTTTTTCTCCCCGGAATTGATCCGCCGCCTGGCGGATCGGCATCTGGGCGTGGGGTTCGATCAACTGCTGGTGGTTGAACCACCGTACGATCCCGACCTCGATTTCCACTACCGTATTTTTAACGCGGATGGCAGCGAAGTGAATCAGTGCGGCAACGGCGCGCGCTGTTTTGCCCGCTTTGTCCGCCTGAAAGGGCTGACCAACAAGCGTGATATTCGCGTCAGTACGGCCAATGGTCGTATGGTGCTCAGCGTCACCGACGATGAGCTGGTGCGGGTGAACATGGGCGAGCCAAACTTCGAGCCTTCCGTCGTGCCGTTTCGCGCAAACAAAGCGGAAAAGACCTATATTATGCGTGCGGCCGAGCAGACAGTATTGTGCGGCGTCGTCTCAATGGGTAACCCGCACTGCGTGATTCAGGTTGATGATGTGGAAACGGCCGCCGTCGAAACCCTCGGCCCGGTGCTGGAGAGCCACGAACGTTTCCCGGAGCGCGCGAACATCGGTTTTATGCAGGTGGTGAAACGCGAGCACATCCGCCTGCGGGTTTACGAGCGCGGCGCGGGCGAGACGCAGGCCTGCGGAAGCGGCGCCTGTGCGGCGGTGGCCGTGGGCATCTCTCAGGGGTTACTGGCAGAAGAGGTTCGCGTGGAGTTACCAGGCGGTCGGCTTGATATCGCCTGGAAAGGACCGGGTCATCCACTGTATATGACTGGCCCGGCGGCACATGTCTATGACGGGTTTATCCATCTATGAAACAACCAGGGGAAGAACTGCAGGAAACAGTGACGGAACTGGACGACAGGGCTGTTGTTGATTATCTGCTGCGCAATCCTGAGTTTTTTATTCGCAATGCACGCGTCGTCGAAGAGATGCGCGTGCCACATCCGGTTCGCGGAACCGTGTCGCTGGTCGAATGGCATATGGCGCGCTCGCGCAACCACATCAATCAGCTTGAAGAGAACATGACGCTGCTGATGGAACAGGCGAGTACAAACGAAAGTCTGTTCTACCGTCTGCTCCATCTGCAGGCGCGTCTGGCGTCGGCGCACAGCCTCGAAGAGTTCCTCAACCGTTTCCATCGCTGGGCGCGCGAGCTTGGGCTGGCGGGCGCAACGATCCGTCTTTTCCCTGACCGCTGGCGCATTGGCGCGCCGTCGGGATTTACCCATCTGGCACTTAGCCGTCAGGCGTTTGAACCGCTGCGCATTCAGCGTCTGGGCCATGAGCATCACTATCTGGGACCGCTGAACGGACCCGAACTGCTGGTGGTATTGCCGGAGGCCAAAGCGATTGGTTCGGTAGCGATGTCTCTGATGGGGCGCGATGGCGATCTGGGGGTTATCTTATTTACCAGCCGCGACGCGCATCACTACGAGCGCGGGCAGGCCACGCACCTGCTGCAGGAGATTGCCCTGATGCTGCCTGAGCTGCTGGAGCGCTGGATTGAGCGCGTATGATGGACGGATTGCTTGCCACAGACGTCTCCCGCTTTTTGCGCTATCTGGGCGTGGAGCGTCAGCTTAGCCCTATTACCCTGCTCAACTATCAGCGTCAGCTTGATGCCATCATGCAGATTGCCGACGAAATCGGCCTGAAAAGCTGGCAACAATGTGATGCTGCGACGGTACGCGGGTTCGTTGTGCGTAGCCGTAAAAAAAATCTCAGTCCCGCAAGTCTGGCGTTGAGGCTCTCCGCCCTGCGCAGTTTCTTCGACTGGCTGGTCAGCCAGGGAGGCTTAAAAGCCAACCCGGCAAAAGGGATCGCCACGCCGAAAGCCCCGCGCCATCTGCCGAAAAATATCGACGTTGACGACGTCAACCGCCTGCTGGATATCGATCTGAACGATCCGCTGGCCGTGCGCGACCGCGCGATGCTGGAGGTGATGTACGGTGCCGGGCTACGTCTCTCGGAACTGGTTAACCTTGATGTAAAACATCTCGACCTGGAGACCGGCGAAGTGTGGGTGATGGGCAAGGGCAGCAAAGAGCGCCGCCTGCCGATTGGCCGCAATGCGGTCTCCTGGATTGAGCACTGGCTGGATCTGCGCGGGCTGTTTGGCGCAGAAGAGGATGCGCTGTTCCTGTCGAAGCTCGGCAAGCGGATCTCGGCGCGTAACGTGCAGAAGCGCTTTGCGGAGTGGGGCATTAAGCAGGGGCTTAACAGCCACGTTCACCCGCACAAGCTGCGCCACTCCTTTGCGACACACATGCTTGAGTCGAGCGGCGATCTGCGCGGCGTGCAGGAACTGCTCGGCCACGCGAATCTGTCGACCACTCAAATTTATACCCACTTAGACTTTCAACACCTTGCCTCGGTGTACGACGCGGCGCATCCACGCGCCAAACGGGGGAAATAATGCGTTTTTACCGCCCACTCGGTCAGATCTCCGCCCTGACGTTTGACCTTGATGACACCCTTTATGACAACCGCGACGTGATCCTGCGTACCGAGCAGGAGTCGCTGGCGTTTGTCCAGAACTACCATCCGGCGCTGAAGACGATACAGAACAAGGACTTCCAGAAGCTGCGTCAGTCCCTGCGGGAGACCGAGCCGGAGATTTACCACGACGTGACCGAATGGCGTCGCCGCGCGGTTGAGCAGGCGATGCTCAACGCGGGGCTCAGCGTACAGGATGCGGCCATTGGGGCTGAAGCGGCAATGGAACACTTCGCCAAATGGCGCAGCCGTATCGACGTGCCGCAGGAGACCCACGACACGCTGACTGCCCTTGCCGAAAAATGGCCGCTGGTGGCGATCACCAACGGCAATGCCCAGCCGGAGCTGTTTGGCCTGAGTGATTACTTTGAATTTGTGCTGCGTGCGGGTCCCCACGGGCGCGCGAAGCCGTTTAACGATATGTACCATCTGGCGGCGGAAAAACTGAACCTGCCGCTGGGTCAGATCCTGCACGTGGGGGATGACCTGACCACAGACGTGGCCGGAGCCATCCGCTGCGGCATGCAGGCCTGCTGGATCAAGCCGGAAAACGCCGACCTGATGATCGCCTCCGATAGCCGTCTTCTGCCACACCTGGAAATTTCGCGGTTGGCATCCCTCACGACGCTGATATAATCATCAGTTGTTCTGTATAAATTAACAGGGTTTTGGCGAATGCTATTCGCCTGCCCGACATGACGTGACGGTGCCAATGGACGTTTCTTACCTGCTCGACAGCCTTAATGACAAACAGCGTGACGCGGTTGCCGCCTCGCGCACCAACCTGCTGGTGCTGGCGGGGGCGGGCAGTGGTAAGACACGCGTGTTGGTTCACCGTATCGCCTGGCTGCAGAGCGTGGAGAACTGCTCGCCGTACTCCATCATGGCGGTCACGTTTACCAACAAGGCGGCGGCGGAGATGCGCCACCGTATCGCCCAGCTGATGGGCACCAGCCAGGGCGGCATGTGGGTCGGCACCTTCCACGGCCTGGCGCACCGTCTGCTGCGCGCGCACCATATGGATGCCAATCTGCCGCAGGATTTCCAGATCCTCGACAGCGAAGACCAGCTCCGTCTGCTGAAACGCCTCATTAAGGCGATGAACCTTGACGAGAAGCAGTGGCCACCGCGTCAGGCGATGTGGTACATCAACGGCCAGAAAGACGAAGGCTTGCGCCCGCACCACATTCAGAGCTTCGGCAACCCGGTCGAGCAGACCTGGCAGAACGTCTACAAGGCCTATCAGGAAGCGTGCGATCGCGCCGGCCTGGTGGATTTCGCCGAGCTGCTGCTGCGCGCCCACGAGCTGTGGCTCAACAAACCGCATATCCTGCAGCACTACCGCGAACGCTTCACCAATATTCTGGTGGACGAATTCCAGGATACCAACAACATCCAGTACGCGTGGATCCGCCTGCTGGCCGGCGATACCGGCAAGGTGATGATCGTGGGCGATGACGACCAGTCAATCTATGGCTGGCGCGGGGCGCAGGTAGAGAATATTCAGCGCTTCCTCAATGACTTCCCCGGCGCACAGACCATCCGTCTGGAGCAGAACTACCGCTCTACCAGCAATATCCTGAGCGCGGCCAACGCCCTGATTGAAAACAACAACGGGCGTCTGGGGAAAAAACTGTGGACCGACGGCGTCGACGGTGAACCGATTTCGATTTACTGCGCATTCAATGAACTCGACGAAGCCCGTTTCGTGGTGAACCGCATTAAAACCTGGCAGGACAACGGTGGCGCGTTGGAGCAGTGTGCCATTCTCTATCGCAGCAACGCCCAGTCGCGCGTGCTGGAAGAGGCGCTGCTGCAGGTGGGGATGCCATACCGCATTTACGGCGGTATGCGCTTCTTCGAACGTCAGGAAATCAAAGACGCGCTCTCGTATCTGCGCCTCATTGCGAACCGTAACGACGACGCGGCGTTTGAACGCGTGGTCAACACGCCGACCCGCGGGATTGGCGACCGTACGCTGGACGTGGTGCGTCAGGCCTCGCGCGACCGTCAGCTGACGCTGTGGCAGGCGTGCCGCGAGCTGCTGCAGGAAAAAGCGCTTGCCGGACGCGCGGCCAGCGCCCTGCAGCGCTTCCTTGAGCTGATTGACGCCCTGGCTCAGGAAACCGCCGACATGCCGCTGCACGTGCAGACCGACCGGGTGATTAAAGACTCCGGCCTGC
The DNA here is from genome assembly GCF_026319105.1 of Enterobacter sp. HSTU-ASh6. Lineage (NCBI taxonomy): Bacteria > Pseudomonadati > Pseudomonadota > Gammaproteobacteria > Enterobacterales > Enterobacteriaceae > Enterobacter > Enterobacter sp. HSTU-ASh6. The sequence continues at coordinate 47,725 of NZ_WSPD01000019.1, forward strand.
GAACCATGTACGAGCAGGAAAAAGGTGAGAAAGGCCAGACCCGTATTGAGAACTTAGAGGAACTGGTGACGGCAACGCGCCAGTTCAGCTACAACGAAGAAGATGAAGACCTGATGCCGCTGCAGGCGTTCCTCTCTCACGCTGCGCTGGAAGCGGGGGAAGGGCAGGCGGACACCTGGCAGGATGCGGTTCAGCTGATGACCCTGCACTCCGCCAAAGGTCTGGAGTTCCCGCAGGTGTTTATCGTCGGTATGGAAGAGGGGATGTTCCCGAGCCAGATGTCGCTGGATGAAGGCGGACGCCTGGAAGAGGAGCGTCGTCTGGCCTATGTCGGCGTGACGCGAGCGATGCAAAAGCTGACGCTGACCTACGCCGAAACCCGCCGCCTGTATGGTAAAGAGGTCTATCACCGCCCGTCGCGCTTTATCGGTGAACTGCCGGAGGAGTGCGTGGAAGAGGTGCGTCTGCGTGCCAGCATCAGCCGTCCGGTCAGCCATCAGCGGATGGGATCGCCGATGGCGGAAACCGACACCGGCTACAAGCTGGGCCAGCGCGTGCGCCATTCTAAGTTTGGCGAAGGGACCATTGTGAATCTGGAAGGCAGCGGTGAGCACAGCCGCCTGCAGGTGGCGTTCCAGGGGCAGGGAATCAAATGGCTGGTGGCAGCCTACGCGAAGCTGGAAACTGTGTAACATTCAGAAAAATATCATTATTTTGTAATAATCTGCTAACCTTATACGTTGAAGGTCAATTAATGCCCTTCAGCGTTCCGTTGCGTGTTGACGCCACAGTTATAGCTGGCGTAACATGCGCGCACGATTACGCTAAGAGGACATTCGCCTTGGACACACCCAGTAGATACTGGCTCAATTCCCTGTCATCCAGGAACAACTCCTAAGGCTATCTCCTCTTGCTGATGGCCTTAGTGGTTGTCAGCGACTGCATTATTCCCGTCGCGCTGAGTCAGGCTGTTTAATGGTCTGAAACCCAATTTGTTTCTGTGTGCCCACCGAACTGTCCGATTTTTTTTGCATTGGGAGTCCCGGTCATGTTGAGCGCATTTCAACTCGAAAATAACCGACTGACGCGGCTTGAAGCCGAAGAGTCACAGCCCCTCATTGATGCCGTATGGGTGGATCTGGTCGAGCCGGACGACGATGAACGCCTTCGCGTACAATCTGAGCTGGGACAAAGCCTGGCGACACGCCCGGAACTGGAAGATATCGAAGCATCTGCGCGTTTTTTTGAAGACGAAGACGGTTTGCACATTCACTCTTTCTTCTTCTTTGAAGATGCCGAAGACCACGCGGGAAACTCCACCGTGGCGTTTACCATTCGTGATGGCCGCCTGTTTACCCTGCGCGAGCGTGAGCTGCCGGCATTCCGTCTCTACCGCATGCGCGCCCGCAGCCAGCCATTAAATGATGGTAATGCCTGGGAGCTGCTGCTCGACCTGTTCGAGACCAAAATTGAACAACTGGCGGACGAGATTGAAAACATCTACAGCGATCTGGAAAAGCTGAGCCGTGTCATCATGGAAGGCCATCAGGGCGATGAGTACGACGAAGCGCTCTCCACCCTGGCGGAGCTGGAAGATATCGGCTGGAAAGTGCGTTTGTGTCTGATGGATACCCAGCGCGCGCTGAACTTCCTGGTGCGCAAGGCGCGTCTGCCGGGCGGCCAGCTGGAGCAGGCGCGGGAGATCCTGCGCGATATCGAATCCCTGCTGCCGCACAACGAATCCCTGTTCCAGAAGGTCAACTTCCTGATGCAGGCGGCGATGGGCTTTATCAACATCGAGCAGAACCGCATCATCAAGATCTTCTCGGTGGTATCCGTGGTGTTCCTGCCGCCGACGCTGGTGGCCTCCAGCTACGGGATGAACTTTGAGTTTATGCCGGAGCTGAAGTGGAGCTTTGGTTACCCGGGGGCGATTATCTTTATGATCCTCGCCGGGCTGGCGCCGTATCTGTACTTTAAGCGTCGTAACTGGCTGTAAACATCTGGCGGGTAGCGCTGCGCTTACCCGCCCTACAAAACACCTACATTCCTTTGCGGGCCCTGCGCTGGGTGTAAATCGCATCGGCGACAAAAATCGCCAGCGCCACCCAGATAAAGGCGAACGTCACCATTTTATCCGCACCCGGCACTTCACCGTAAAACACCACCGCCAGCAGGAACATCAGCGTCGGGCCAATATACTGGAAGAAGCCCAGGGTAGAGAGACGCAGGCGTGTCGCCGCACCGGTGAAGCACAGCAGTGGGATCGTCGTTACCACACCTGCCGCCATCAGCATCAGATTCAGCGACCACGGGTTGCTGCCCATATGGCTGGTCGGGCTGTCGGCGATGCCGAAAAGATAAATCGCCGCAACCGGCAGCAGCCACAGGGTTTCAAACAGCATGCCGGTTTGTGCTTCGACAGCTATCTTCTTACGCACCAGGCCATAAAAGGCAAAGCTGAACGCCAGGCCGAGGGCAATAATCGGCAACGAGCCGAAGGTCCAGAGCTGTACCATCACGCCGCAGAAAGCCAGAATGACGGCCACCCACTGCATACGTCGGAAGCGCTCGCCGAGGAAAATCATCCCCAGCACAATATTCACCAGCGGGTTAATGAAGTACCCCAGACTCGCTTCGAGCATGTGGTGGTTATTCACTGCCCAGATAAACAGCAGCCAGTTACCGCCGATCAGCACGGCAGAGAGCGCCAGCAGGAAAATCTTCTTCGGGGTTTGCAGCAGCGTTTTGACGCCTGACCACTGACGGCTAAGGCTCATCAGCGCAATCATAAAGAAGAACGACCAGATGACGCGGTGAGTCAGGATCTCATCGGCCGGAACGTCGGCGATAAGCTTGAAATACGCCGGGGCGATACCCCAAATAAAATAAGCGGCAAGGGCGAGTAAAACGCCTTGCCGCGTCTGTTTAGCATCCATCGGGAAAATCCGTTACAAAAAAGTGAAATAATTTTACCCGATTTTGCAGCCTCAACCCACCATATAAGTGGCAGTTGCGCTGGCGATATAGACCTGTTCCTCGTTGTGTAATTCAACGCGTGCCACGGCAACTTTGTTGCCCGCGCGCAGCAGGCTGCTGGTACAGGTAAAGCGATTTCCGCGCCCCGGGCGAAGGTAGTCAACGCGTAAGTCGATAGTGCCCATGCGTGCCAGACGCTGGCGAAGTTCGTCTTCGTTGATGGTGTCATGGCGGGTCAGCGTGCTGCCCACACAGACCAGGCCTGCCGCGACGTCCAGCGCGGAGGCAATCACCCCGCCGTGTAAAATACTTTGCGCCCAGTTACCCACCATCATTGGCTGGTTGTTGAAACTCAGCTGGGCAAAGTCCTTTTCATAACGCTCCAGCTCCAGTCCCAGCGCACGGTTAAACGGCATATGGTAAACAAAAATCTCGCCCACGAGTTTTAACACTTCATCGGCGGTAAGCATGGCTGACATGAGGCATCACATCCTTATTGTTAATGAAATGTTGATTTTATGCCTCAGCAATAAGGAATTCCACTTTCAGAAACGAGGATGCAGCAGTTGTCGCAGAAGTCTGTAGAATGACGGGCACATAACTATTCAACGAAATTTACTCTTTTGCAGGAGAACACCACCGATGCGGACGTATCTGGCCTGGTTACTGGCGGCGGTTTCGCTGCCCCTCACAGCGTATGCGCAGGAAGCGACGATCAAAGAGGTGCATGATAAACCTGCCGTACACGGCAGCATTATCGCCAACCTACTTCAGGAGCATGACAATCCGTTCACGCTCTATCCGTATGACACCAACTACGTGATTTACACCCAGACCAGTGACCTCAACAAAGAGGCGATAAGCTCCTATAACTGGTCTGATAATGCGCGTAAAGATGAGGTGAAGTTCCAGCTCAGCCTGGCCTTCCCGTTCTGGCGCGGCATTCTGGGGCCGAACTCGGTGCTGGGCGCGTCTTACACGCAAAAATCCTGGTGGCAGCTCTCTAACAGCGGCGAGTCCTCGCCGTTCCGTGAAACTAACTATGAGCCACAGCTGTTCCTCGGTTTTGCAACGGATTATGAGTTTGCGGGCTGGACACTGCGTGACGTCGAAGTGGGCTTTAACCACGATTCCAACGGCCGTTCCGACCCGACTTCCCGTAGCTGGAACCGCGCCTATACGCGCCTGATGGCGCAGAATGGCAACTGGATGGTGGAGGTGAAGCCGTGGTATGTGGTGGGCGAAACCGATGACAACCCGGACATCACCAAATACATGGGCTACTACCAGCTTAAAGTCGGCTATCAGCTGGGCGATGCCGTGCTGAGCGCGAAGGGCCAGTATAACTGGAACACCGGTTACGGCGGTGCGGAAGTGGGCTTAAGCTACCCAATGACGAAGCACGTGCGTATCTATACGCAGGTCTACAGCGGTTACGGCGAGTCGCTTATCGACTACAACTTCAACCAGACCCGTGTCGGCGTGGGCGTGATGCTGAACGACATTCTCTAGACAGCTCGAATGTTTTTGCGTTAAACGTTGAAGTTTCTCTCTCAGGCGCTGAAAATAGCGCCTGTTTTATTTTTCGCAGATGGGGTTAATGTGGCGCAGGCGGAAGTATTGAATCAGGAGTCGCTGGCTAAACAGGTTTTGCATGAAACCTTTGGCTACCAGCAGTTCCGCCCTGGCCAGGAAACCATCATTGAAACGGTGCTGGAAGGCCGCGACTGCCTGGTGGTGATGCCAACCGGCGGCGGTAAATCGCTCTGTTATCAGGTGCCCGCGCTGGTTCTTAACGGCCTGACGGTGGTGGTATCGCCCCTGATTTCGCTGATGAAAGACCAGGTGGACCAGCTGCTCGCCAACGGCGTGGCGGCGGCCTGTCTTAACTCCACGCAAACCCGCGAGCAGCAGCAGGAAGTGATGGCCGGGTGCCGCACCGGGCAGATCCGCCTGCTGTATATCGCGCCCGAACGCCTGATGCTGGATAACTTCCTCGACCATCTCGCGCACTGGAACCCGGTGTTGCTGGCGGTGGATGAAGCGCACTGTATCTCCCAGTGGGGACACGATTTCCGTCCGGAATACGCCGCACTCGGTCAGCTGCGTCAGCGCTTCCCCGAGCTGCCATTTATGGCGCTTACCGCCACGGCAGATGACACCACTCGTCTGGATATCGTTCGCCTGCTGGGGCTGAACGACCCCTATATTCAGGTCAGCAGCTTCGACCGCCCCAACATCCGCTATATGCTGATGGAAAAATTCAAGCCGCTGGATCAGCTTTTACGCTACGTGCAGGAGCAGCGCGGCAAGTCCGGCATCATCTACTGCAACAGCCGTGCGAAGGTGGAAGACACCGCCGCGCGCCTGCAAAACCGCGGCTTTAGCGCGGCGGCTTACCATGCCGGGCTGGAAAACCACATCCGCGCCGACGTGCAGGAAAAATTCCAGCGCGACGACCTGCAGATTGTGGTGGCGACGGTGGCGTTCGGCATGGGGATCAACAAGCCAAACGTGCGCTTTGTGGTGCACTTCGACATTCCACGCAATATTGAATCTTACTATCAGGAAACCGGTCGCGCCGGACGCGACGGTCTGCCTGCGGAAGCGATGCTGTTTTACGATCCGGCCGATATGGCGTGGCTGCGCCGCTGCCTGGAAGAGAAACCGCAGGGGCAGCTGCAGGATATCGAACGTCACAAGCTCAACGCGATGGGCGCATTTGCCGAAGCGCAAACCTGCCGTCGCCTGGTGCTGCTCAACTACTTTGGTGAGGGGCGGCAGGAGCCGTGCGGCAACTGCGATATCTGCCTCGATCCGCCGAAACAGTACGATGGTCTGATGGACGCGCGTAAGGCGCTCTCGACCATTTATCGTGTGAATCAGCGCTTCGGGATGGGCTACGTGGTGGAAGTGCTGCGTGGTGCCAATAACCAGCGTATTCGCGACATGGGCCACGACAAGCTGCCTGTCTACGGTATTGGCAAGGATCAGAGTCACGAGCACTGGGTCAGCATTATTCGTCAGCTGATTCACCTCGGTTTTGCCACACAGAACATCGCCCAGCACTCCGCGCTTCAGCTCACCGAAGCCGCGCGCCCGGTGCTGAGGGGGGACGTTGAACTGAAACTTGCCGTGCCGCGCGTTGTCGCCCTGAAGCCGCGAGTGATGCAAAAATCGTACGGCGGCAACTACGACCGCAAGCTGTTTGCCAAACTGCGCAAGCTGCGTAAAGCCATCGCCGATGAAGAAAACATCCCGCCTTACGTGGTGTTCAACGACGCGACGCTGATCGAGATGGCCGAACAGATGCCGCTGAGCGCCAGCGAAATGCTCAGCGTTAACGGCGTTGGCACGCGCAAGCTGGAGCGTTTTGGTAAGGAGTTTATGGCGCTTATCCGTTCCCATGCTGACGGTGATGATGAGGAGTAGTCAGCCGGGCGAAAAAGTGCCAGGATGGTGACTCACTGAATTATTTCCCCGCGAGCGAATTATGTTAATGCTATTTCTCACCGTGGCGTTAGTGCACATCGTTGCGCTGATGAGCCCGGGCCCTGACTTCTTCTTCGTATCACAAACCGCGGTCAGCCGCTCCCGCAAAGAGGCGATGATGGGCGTGCTGGGTATCACCATGGGCGTTATGGTCTGGGCGGCGGTGGCGCTGCTTGGTCTGAACCTGATTCTGGCGAAAATGGCCTGGCTGCATAACATCATTATGGTCGGTGGCGGGCTGTACCTGTGCTGGATGGGCTACCAGATGCTGCGCGGGGCGCTGAAGAAAGAAGAGAAAAAACCGCAAGAGCCAAAGGTTGAGCTGGCAACGGGCGGCCGCAGTTTTGTAAAAGGTCTGCTGACCAACCTGGCGAACCCGAAAGCGATTATCTATTTCGGCTCTGTCTTTTCGCTCTTTGTCGGCGACAGCGTTGGCGCGGGCGCACGCTGGGGGATCTTCCTGCTGATCGTGGTTGAGACGTTTGCCTGGTTCACCATCGTGGCAAGCCTGTTTGCCTTACCGGCGATGCGCCGCGGCTACCAGCGCATCGCGAAGTGGATTGACGGCTTCGCCGGCGCGCTGTTCGCCGGCTTCGGTATTCATCTCATCATTTCTCGCTAAGCGTGACGCGCTGACGCAAGCAGCGCGCCAACCAGCATAAACAGCGAACCAAACACCTTATTCAGGGCCTTCATCTGTTTAGGCCCTTTAATCCATGCCGCAATTCGCTGCGCCAGCGTCGCGTAACCAATCATCACGATGATATCGACGATAATGGTGGTCGCGCCCAGCACCACGTACTGCATCACCTGGGGCTGATGCGGCACGATAAACTGCGGGAACAGCGCGGCGAGGAAGACGATGCTTTTCGGGTTGGTCAGGTTGACGAACACCGCACGCTTAAACAGATGGCCACGATTTTGCGTCTGCGCGAGCGTGTTCAGGTTGATGGAGCCTGCCGCGCGCCACTGCTGGATGCCGAGCCAGATCAGATACGCTGCCCCGGCCCATTTCAGTACTTCAAACGCCAGCACCGAGCGGGAGAACAGGGTGCCCAGACCAATCCCGACCAGCACGATGTGAATGCCCAGCCCGGTCTGCAAACCAGCAATCGACGCCGCCGCACCGCGATAGCCGTGGTTAATGGAGGTGGTCATGGTGTTAATGGCGCCCGAGCCTGGTGAAAGGCTAAGGATGATGGATGTCAGCAGGTAAGCGAACCACCACTCGAAGGTCATTTGAAACTCCCGAATCGTCTGTTTTTATGCCACAATACGCTATTGTTGAGTCATTTTGTGACCGGTGACGAAAAAACGATATTCCTTGGCTTAGGTGAGTAGAAACCCGATGTTTCAGCAGAAAAAGGACTGGGAAACACGAGAAAACGCATTTGCTGCTTTCTCCATGGGGCCGCTGACCGATTTCTGGCGCCAGCGTGAGGAAGATGAGTTTACGGGTGTCGGTGGTATTCCGGTACGCTTTGTGCGTTTTCGCGATAAGAAAAATGACCGGGTCATTGTGGTCTGCCCCGGACGTATCGAGAGCTACGTCAAATACGCCGAACTGGCCTATGACCTGTTCCATCTTGGCTTCGATGTGCTGATTATTGACCATCGCGGGCAGGGGCTTTCCGGCCGCCTGTTATCGGACACGCATCGCGGCCATGTGGATAACTTCAGTGATTACGTCGACGATCTCGCCGCGTTCTGGCAGCAGGAGGTCGAGCCTGGCCCCTGGCGGAAGCGCTATATCCTGGCGCACTCGATGGGCGGTGCGATTTCAACGCTGTTCTTACAGCGCCACCCGCATCAGTGCGACGCCATTGCGCTCACCGCGCCGATGTATGGCATCGTCATGCGTTTTCCTGACTGGATGGTGCGTCATATTCTCGACTGGGCTGAGGGCCATCAGCGCATTCGGGAAGGCTATGCCATCGGAACGGGGCGCTGGCGAGCATTGCCCTTTGCGATGAACGTCCTGACGCACAGCCGACAGCGCTATCGTCGTAACCTGCGTTTTTATGCCGATGAGCCGCGCCTGCGCGTGGGCGGCCCGACATATCACTGGGTACGGGAAGGGATCCTTGCCGGTGAGCAGGTCCTGGCAGGCGTCGCGAATGATGACACGCCAACCCTCCTGATTCAGGCTGAAGAAGAGCGTGTGGTGGATAACCGCATGCATGACCGCTTTTGTGAACTCCGCGCTGCCGCCGGCCACCCTTGTGAAGGGGGAAAACCGTTGGTTATCAACGGCGCGTACCATGAGATCCTTTTTGAAAAGGACGCTATGCGCTCAGTCGCGCTTAACGCCATCGTCGAGTTTTTCGACCGGCATAACTGATTGTCTATTGAGGTTAAATTTTCCTATGTACCAGGTTGTTGCATCTGATTTAGATGGCACGCTGCTCTCCCCCGACCACACCCTGTCGCCTTACGCGAAAGAGACCTTAAAGCTGCTGACTGCCCGGGGCGTGAACTTTGTGTTTGCCACCGGCCGCCACCACGTAGACGTGGGGCAGATCCGCGATAATCTTGAGATCAAATCGTACATGATCACCTCCAACGGTGCGCGCGTACATGATACCGACGGCAATCTGATCTTTACGCACAACCTGGATCGCGATATTGCTGCCGATCTGTTCGGTGTGGTGCACAATAATCCGGCTATCGTCACTAACGTTTACCGCGATGACGACTGGTTCATGAACCGCCATCGCCCGGATGAAATGCGTTTCTTCAAAGAAGCGGTATTCAACTACTCCCTGTATGAACCAGGTCTGCTGGAGCCGGATGGCATCAGTAAAGTGTTCTTCACCTGCGACAGCCATGAAGAGCTGCTCCCGCTGGAACAGGCGATCAACGCCCGCTGGGGCGATCGCGTTAATGTCAGCTTCTCAACGCTGACCTGTCTGGAAGTGATGGCGGGAGGTGTCTCCAAAGGCCACGCCCTGGAAGCGGTCGCGAAACGTCTGGGCTTTGGGCTGAAAGATTGTATCGCCTTTGGTGACGGCATGAACGATGCCGAAATGCTTTCGATGGCAGGTAAGGGCTGTATCATGCAGAACGCGCACCAGCGTCTGAAAGATCTGCACCCGGAACTGGAAGTGATTGGTTCTAACGCTGATAACGCGGTACCGAAGTATCTGCGCAAACTGTTCCTTGAATAATCTTCATTCGGTTATTTATTGCTCAGTTGTCAACTAAAGAGTTCGCTACAATGCCTCTCCTTATTTCTGAGAGACAAGCATTGTGGCGCTACTCATTATCACCACTATCCTGTGGGCCTTCTCCTTTAGCCTGATTGGCGAATACCTTGCCGGTTCGGTCGACAGCTACTTCTCGGTGCTGATGCGCGTGGGGCTGGCGGCGCTGGTGTTCCTGCCGTTTCTGCGTACGCGCGGGCAATCGTTGAAAACGATCGTGCTGTATATGCTGGTGGGGGCGATGCAGCTCGGCATCATGTATCTGTTTAGCTTCCGGGCTTACGTCTACCTGTCCGTCTCTGAATTCCTGCTGTTCACCGTGCTTACGCCGCTCTATATCACGCTGATCTACGATTTGCTCAGCAAGCGCCGCCTGCGCTGGGGATACCTGCTGAGCGCGGCGCTGGCAGTGATTGGCGCGGCGATTATTCGCTACGACAAAGTGAGCGATCACTTCTGGACCGGGTTGATGTTCGTCCAGCTCGCCAACATCAGTTTCGCCATCGGCATGGTGGGCTACAAACGTCTGATGGAAACCCGTCCGATGCCGCAGCATAACGCGTTCGCCTGGTTCTATATGGGGGCTGCGATTGTTGCGGTGGCGGCGTGGTTTATGCTCGGTAATCCGCAAAAACTGCCAACCACGAACGTGCAGTGGGGCGTTCTGGTCTGGCTGGGCGTGGTGGCTTCAGGGCTGGGATACTTCATGTGGAACTACGGCGCGACCCAGGTCGACGCCGGTACACTGGGGATCATGAACAACGTGCATGTCCCGGCGGGGCTGCTGGTCAACCTCGCCATCTGGCAGCAACAGCCGCACTGGCCGAGCTTCCTTATTGGGGGAACGGTGATCCTGGCTTCGCTGTGGGTCCATCGCCGCTGGGTCGCTCCGCGCTCCGCACAAACGGAAGATGGTCGCACGCGTGGTTCCGCGCTGAGCGAATAAACGCCTCTGTAATGGGCTGTCGCTGCTCGCCATCGCGCACGGCGGCGTACAGCCGGCTCCACAGTCCTTCACCCAGGGTTTTGGTGACCACCAGGCCCTGGCGTTCAAAACTCTCCACCACCCAGTGCGGCAGCGCTGCGATACCCATTCTGGCCGCCACCATCTGAATCAACAGCAGGGTGTTATCCACGCTTTTCAGCTGCGGGCTAATGCCTGCCGGCTGCAGGAAGTGACGCCAGATATCCAGACGACTGCGCTGAACGGGATAAATCAGCAGCGTTTCTGTCGCCAGGTCTTCCGGCGTGATGCGCGCTTTGGCCGCCAGCGGATGGTCCGGCGCCAGCACCAGGCGCACTTCATAATCAAACATCGGTGAATAGTGCAGGCCGCTGCGCGGCAGAATATCGGACGTCATCACCAGATCCAGCTCGCCCTGCTGCAGCGAGGGCTGTGGGTCGAACGTCACGCCGGATTTAAAGTCCATTTCCACCTGCGGCCACTTCTGGCGGAAGTTCTCAAGCGCGGGGGTCAGCCACTGGATACAGCTGTGGCACTCAATGGCGATACGCAGTGTGGTCTGCTGCGGTTCGTTACACGCCTGCAGCGCGCTGGCGATCTGCGGCAGGACCTGATTCGCCAGCTGCAACAGGATCTCGCCCTGCGGTGTAAAGCGCAGCGGCTGGCTCTTACGCACAAAAAGACGAAAGCCGAGGCGTTGTTCCAGATCGCTGAACTGGTGAGAAAGGGCGGACTGGGTCTGGTGCAGCGTGGTCGCCGCCGCCGCGAGCGAGCCGCAGTTCCGTAACGCCTGGAGCGTTTTCAGGTGTTTTATCTCGATCATGAAAGTCCTTCACTTCGGCATGAACATTTTGCGCTTGAGGAATATACAGTAACCGCCAATTATAGAAGTGTAAACATCTGGACGTCTAAAATCCTTGGTCTTTTAAATTTATGGTGCGTTGGCTGCGTTTACTCACCCCGGTCACTTACTCATGTAAGCTCCCGGGGATGAGCAAACTTGCCGCCTTCCCTGAATTCAAAATCCAAAGGATTTACAATTAATTAGAGGAAGAACACATGACCATCCGCAATCACACTCTCGGTTTCCCTCGCGTTGGCCTGCGTCGCGAGCTGAAAAAAGCGCAAGAAAGCTACTGGGCGGGAAACGCCACCCGTGAAGAGCTGCTGGCGGTGGGACGCGAGCTGCGCGCCCGTCACTGGGATCAGCAAAAACAGGCGGGCATTGACCTGCTGCCAGTGGGCGATTTCGCCTGGTACGACCATGTTCTGACGACCAGCCTGCTGCTTGGCAACGTGCCGGCTCGTCATCAGAACAGCGATGGATCGGTAGATATCGATACCCTGTTCCGCATCGGCCGTGGCCGTGCGCCAACGGGTGAGCCAGCGGCAGCGGCGGAAATGACCAAGTGGTTTAACACCAACTATCACTATATGGTGCCGGAGTTCGTAAAAGGTCAGCAGTTCAAACTGACCTGGACGCAGCTTCTTGATGAAGTAGACGAAGCGCTGGCGTTGGGTCACCAGGTGAAGCCCGTATTGCTGGGGCCGGTAACCTACCTGTGGCTGGGTAAAGTGAAAGGGGAACAGTTCGATCGTCTGAGCCTGCTCAACGATATTCTGCCGGTCTACAAACAGGTCCTGATTGAGCTGGGCAAGCGCGGCATTCAGTGGGTGCAGATCGACGAACCTGCGCTGGTGCTGGAGCTGCCGCAGGCATGGCTCTCTGCCTTCAAACCGGCATATGATGCGCTTGCGGGGCAGGTGAAGCTCCTGCTGACCACCTATTTCGAAGGCGTGACGCCAAACCTGAAGACGATTACCGCGCTGCCGGTGCAGGGTCTGCATGTCGACCTCGTACACGGTAACGATGATGTGGCAGAGCTGCATAAACGGCTGCCAGCGGACTGGCTACTCTCTGCTGGCCTGGTGAACGGGCGTAACGTCTGGCGCGCCGATCTGACGGAGAAATATGCGCAGATTAAAGACATCGCCGACAAACGTGAACTGTGGGTCGCCTCTTCCTGCTCCCTGCTGCACAGCCCGATTGATCTCAGCGTAGAAACCCGTCTGGATGCGGAAGTGAAGAGCTGGTTCGCCTTTGCCCTGCAAAAGTGTGAGGAGCTGGCCCTGCTGCGTGACGCCCTGAACAGCGGCGACACGGCGGCGATTAGCGAATGGAGCGCACCCATCCAGGCGCGCCGTCACTCGGCTCGTGTTCACAACCCGGCTGTGGAGAAACGTCTGGCGGCCATCACCGCCCAGGACAGCCAGCGTCAGAGCCCGTATGAGGTGCGTGCCGAAGCGCAGCGCGCGCGCTTCAACCTGCCTGCGTGGCCGACCACCACGATTGGTTCTTTCCCGCAGACCACCGAGATCCGCGGCCTGCGCCTGGACTTCAAAAAAGGCAACCTGGACGCGAATCACTACCGTACCGGTATCGCCGAACACATCAAACAGGCGATTGTGGAGCAGGAGCGCTTAGGTCTGGACGTGCTGGTGCACGGGGAGGCCGAGCGTAACGACATGGTGGAATACTTCGGTGAGCATCTGGACGGTTTCGTGTTCACCCAGAATGGCTGGGTGCAGAGCTACGGCTCCCGCTGCGTGAAGCCGCCGGTGGTCATCGGTGATATCAGCCGCCCGGCACCCATCACCGTGGAGTGGGCGAAATACGCCCAGTCCCTGACCGACAAGCCCGTGAAAGGGATGTTGACCGGCCCGGTGACCATTCTTTGCTGGTCCTTCCCGCGTGAAGATGTGTCCCGTGAAACCATCGCGAAGCAAATCGCGCTGGCGCTGCGTGATGAAGTGGCGGATCTCGAAGCCGCAGGCATTGGCATCATCCAGATTGACGAACCGGCTCTGCGTGAAGGTCTGCCGCTGCGCCGCAGCGACTGGGAGGCCTACCTGAAGTGGGGCGTGGAGGCGTTTCGCATCAACGCCGCAGTGGCGAAGGACGACACCCAGATCCACACCCACATGTGTTACTGCGAATTTAACGACATCATGGATTCGATCGCCGCGCTGGACGCTGATGTGATCACCATCGAGACCTCGCGTTCAGATATGGAACTGCTGGAGTCGTTCGAAGAGTTCGACTACCCGAACGAAATCGGACCGGGCGTGTACGACATCCACTCCCCGAACGTGCCGAGCGTGGAGTGGATCGAAGCCCTGCTGAAGAAAGCCGCCCAGCGCATTCCGGCTGAGCGTCTGTGGGTGAACCCGGACTGCGGCCTGAAAACCCGCGGCTGGCCGGAAACCCGCGCGGCGCTGGCGAATATGGTGAAGGCGGCACAGAATTTGCGTCAGGCGTAGCCACGACGCGCGATGGCCGGGCGTCTGCCCGGCCTGCGCATACTTAGCTCAGGTCTGCGCCGTTGCTGGCAATCACTCTTTGGTACCACCAGAAGGAGTCTTTTTTTAGCCGTTTTAACGTGCCGTTGCCTTCATCGTCCTGATCGACATAGATAAAGCCATAGCGCTTCGACATCTGCGAGGTGCCTGCGCTAATAATGTCGATACACCCCCATGTGGTGAACCCCATTACCTCCACCCCTTCATTAATCGCCGCCAGCGTTTGTTCAAAGTGGGCGCGGAAATAGTCGATGCGATAGCTATCGTGGATCTTGCCGTTTTCGACCACATCCTTCGCGCCCAGACCGTTTTCAACGATAAACAGCGGTTTCCGGTAACGGTCATACAGCTCCAGCAACGAGATTTTCAGCCCAAGGGGATCAATCTGCCAGCCCCATTCCGACGCAGGCAGATAAGGGTTTTTCACGCCGAGCACGGTATTGCCGGGAATACGTTCGGCGTCCGGCTGTGTCGATTCGGTCATCGACATATAGTAACTAAAGGAGACGAAATCGACGGTATGCTCCTTTAAAATACGCCGATCGTCAGGGTGCATTTCAATATGGATATTTTGTCTTTCCAGATCGCGCAGGATCAGCGGCGGGTAGTCGCCAAATACCTGCACGTCGGCATAAAAATAGTTCTCCAGGTTTTTCTTCAGCGTAGCTTCAACGTCTTCCGGGCGGCAACTGTGCGGATAGGTGGTCAGTTTTGTCAGCATGCAACCGACCTGGCTGCCGGGAATTTTGGCGTGGCAGTCGCGCGTCACCAGCGCTGAGGCGACAAACTGATGATGTAGTCCCTGATAAATATCCTGCTTTGCCTGACCCGGTGCGCTCTTCTCTTCGCGAATACCCGCCGTGGTAAACGGATGACGGTGAATACTGTCTATTTCGTTAAAGGTCAGCCAGTAACGCACCAGATCTTTATAGCGGTCAAAACAAACATTGCTGAAGCGGACAAAGGCATTCACCACGTTGCGATGTACCCAGCCGTTATATTTTTCGCTCAGCGCCAGCGGCATTTCATAGTGGGAGAGGGTGACCAGCGGCTCGATGTGATGACGACGCAGCTCGCGGAACATCTCTTCATAAAACTGCAGCCCGGCCTCGTTGGGCGCAGCGTCCTCTCCGGTCGGGAAAATGCGCGACCAGGCAATGGAGACGCGCAGCACCTTAAAACCCATCTCAGCAAACAGGGCGATGTCGTCTTTATAGTGGTGATAAAAATCGATGCCGCGGCGCTTCGGGTAGCGCGCGTCATGGTTGCCTTCAAACGCATCACGAATGTTCTCGTCCGTCAGGGCCATATGACCCCTGTAATCTTTTACGGACAGGTTGGGTTTCCAGGCGACGGCGTCTGCCACGGACGGCCCTTTGCCGTCCACGTTCCATGCCCCTTCAGCCTGGTTGGCGGCAATGGCGCCGCCCCAGAGAAAACCGCGTGGAAACGAGAGGGATTGCTCCATAACACGCACTCCTTATGCGTCATGACAATGGGAAAGGCTTACCCTTTTTTACCACCGTACTGACGGAACCATGTAAGCATCCGCTGCCATCCATCCTTAGCCGATTCCGCGTGATAGCTCGGGCGATAATCAGCGTTAAAGGCATGTCCGGCATCCGGATAGACCACAATTTCGGCCTTCGCATTGGCCGCACGGAGCGCATGGCGCATGGTCTCTACCGAATCAAGGGAGATACCGGTGTCCTGACCGCCATACAGCCCTAATACGGGGGCATTCAGCTCCGTGGCGATATCCACGGGATGTTTCGGTGAATTCAGCGTTTTTTCGCCCACCAGTTTGCCGTACCAGGCGACAGCAGCTTTCAGCTGCGGGTTATGCGCGGCATACAGCCAGCTGATGCGTCCGCCCCAGCAGAAACCGGTGACCAGCAGCCGGTGCGGATCGCCCCCGTTGCGCGCCGCCCAACTGGCAACGTGGTCGAGATCGGCCATGACCTGCGCGTCCGGGACTTTGCTCACCAGATTGCTGAGCAATGTGGGGATGTCGCTGTAGTCGTCGGGATCGCCCTGCCGGAAGTAGAGTTCAGGCGCAACGGCCAGGTAACCCTCCAGCGCCAGTCGGCGGCAGAGGTCGCGAATATGTTCGTGAACGCCGAAAATTTCCTGAACCACGATCACGATGGGCAACGGGCCATCTGCTGATTTTGGGCGTGCGTGGTAAGCAGGCATATTCTCTCCCTGCGAGGGAATAGAGGTCTCACCCGCCGTGATGGCCTCTTCAGACGTTGAGACGATGGTTGAGGCATGCGGGGCCGCAGCAGGTGCAAAACCGGTTTTTTCAGTCATGGCATTCTCCGTACCAATGAGTTAGCGCAAAGGTAAATATAGACACCAGGTTAACAACTCACAGTGCCTTAAACGGTCTATCTTTTGTGCAGCGCCCAACGATATAACTTGTTAATGTGATGTATATCACTATTTTATGGAAATTAACTGCAATCATTTTCGGTCATGGTGAGTTGTGTCACGAAATTATGCGTATTGCTTCTGTAAAGTACCGTTTTACTTCTTCTGACTAACCGACCCACAGAGGAGTCACCTATGTCTAAGTCTGATGTTTTTCATCTCGGCCTCACCAAAAACGATTTACAAGGGGCTACGCTCGCGATCGTCCCGGGCGATCCTGAGCGTGTGGAAAAGATCGCCGCGCTGATGGATAAGCCGGTTAAGCTGGCAGCCCATCGTGAATTCACCACCTGGCGCGCAGAGCTGGATGGTAAAGCCGTGATCGTCTGTTCTACCGGTATCGGTGGCCCGTCTACTTCTATTGCCGTTGAAGAGCTGGCGCAGCTGGGCATTCGTACTTTCCTGCGTATCGGTACCACTGGCGCTATTCAGCCGCATATCAACGTCGGCGACGTGCTGGTCACGACCGCGTCCGTGCGCCTGGACGGCGCAAGTCTGCACTTTGCGCCAATGGAATTCCCGGCAGTGGCCGACTTCGAATGCACCACTGCGCTGGTTGAGGCCGCGAAATCTGTGGGCGCCACCACGCATGTGGGCGTAACCGCCTCTTCCGATACCTTCTACCCAGGCCAGGAGCGTTACGACACCTTCTCTGGCCGCGTGGTAAGCCGTTTCAAAGGCTCAATGGAAGAGTGGCAGTCCATGGGCGTGATGAACTACGAAATGGAATCCGCAACGCTGCTGACCATGTGCGCAAGCCAGGGTCTGCGTGCCGGTATGGTGGCGGGCGTTATCGTCAACCGTACCCAGCAGGAGATCCCGAACGCTGAAACCATGAAGCAGACCGAAAGCCATGCGGTGAAAATCGTGGTTGAAGCCGCGCGTCGCCTGATCTAATCCTCTCCCTTCGAAATCAAAGGCCGACACGTTCGGCCTTAATTTTTTTGCGTTGCGCCTCGCAGGAAAACCCTTTCAAACTGGACGTTTATACAGCACAATCTTATTTTGTGCGGGTAATACGTTGATGCAGGGGGCATTGTGGATATCTCAGTCCTGATTTATGCGGTGATTGCGCTGGCGGGCGTGGCGATAGGCTGGCTTATTTCCAGCTATCAACATGCGCAGCAGAAGGCCGATCAGCTGGCAGAGCGTGAAGAGATAGTCGCCGAATTAAGTGCGGCAAAGCAGCAGCTTGCGCTGAGTGGCCACTGGCGAGAGGAGTGCGAGTTACTCAATAACGAGCTGCGCAACCTGCGTGATATCAACACCTCGCTGGAGGCCGATCTCCGCGAAGTGACCACCCGTCTGGAATCCACGCAACTGCATGCGGAAGACAAAATCCGCCAGATGCTCAACAGCGAGCAGCGCCTCAGCGAACAGTTTGAAAACCTCGCTAACCGTATTTTCGAGCACAGCAACCGCCGCGTTGATGAACAGAACCGCCAGAGCCTGAACAGCCTGCTGACGCCCCTGCGCGAACAGCTGGACGGTTTTCGCCGCCAGGTGCAGGACAGCTTTGGTCAGGAGGCCCGCGAGCGGCACACGCTGGCGCATGAGATCCGCAATCTTCAGCAGCTGAATGCGCAAATGGCGCAGGAGGCGGTCAACCTCACCCGTGCGCTTAAAGGGGATAACAAAACCCAGGGCAACTGGGGAGAAGTGGTGCTGACCCGCGTCCTGGAAGCCTCGGGCCTGCGGGAAGGATATGAATACGAAACGCAGGTGAGTATCGAAAACGATGCCCGCTCGCGCATGCAGCCGGATGTCATCGTACGACTGCCGCAGGGTAAAGATGTGGTAATTGACGCCAAAATGACGCTGGTGGCGTATGAGCGTTACTTCAATGCGGAGGATGACTACACGCGTGAGTCTGCCCTGCAGGAGCACATTGCATCCGTGCGTAATCACATTCGCCTGCTTGGCAGAAAAGACTACCAGCAGCTGCCCGGCCTGCGCTCACTGGACTATGTCCTGATGTTTATCCCGGTAGAGCCCGCGTTTCTGCTGGCGCTCGACAGACAGCCGGAACTGATCACCGAAGCGCTCAAAAATAACATTATGCTGGTCAGCCCCACCACGCTACTGGTGGCCTTACGCACCATTGCTAACCTGTGGCGGTATGAGCACCAGAGCCGCAATGCGCAGCAGATAGCCGATCGCGCCAGCAAGCTGTACGACAAAATGCGCCTCTTCGTGGACGATATGTCTTCGGTCGGGCAGAGCCTGGACCGCGCGCAGGATAACTACCGCCAGGCGATGAAAAAACTCGCCTCCGGGCGAGGTAATCTGCTGGCGCAGGCCGAAGCCTTCCGCGGCCTTGGGGTGGAGGTGAAACGCGAGATTAATCCGGAATTGGTTGAACAGGCTACCGCGCAGGACGAAGAGTTTCGCCTGCGCGAAGGGGCGGATGAACAAAAGACACGCAGTGAAGACAACGCGTTAGCAGCGACGCACTCACCCGACGCGCAGCCAGCGCGTTTCTTTCGCGGTGGTTGAAACGTAGGGCAATCGCGCCCAATCTGTTACACTTCACGGACATTTTACTGATAAGCAGGCTCTGAGATGGTTGACGATTCACAAGACACAACGCACTTTGGCTTTCAGACTGTCGCCAAAGCGCAGAAAGCTGACATGGTGGCCCACGTATTTCATTCCGTGGCGGCGAAGTACGATGTGATGAATGACCTGATGTCGTTCGGCATTCATCGCTTGTGGAAGCGCTTCACCATTGACTGTAGCGGTGTGCGTCGTGGACAAACGGTGCTGGATCTCGCCGGCGGTACGGGCGATTTAACCGCGAAATTCTCCCGTCTGGTGGGCGAAACCGGGCGTGTTGTTCTGGCCGACATCAATGACTCCATGCTGAAAATGGGACGCGAGAAGCTGCGTAACATCGGCGTGGTGGGGAATGTGGAGTATGTGCAGGCGAACGCCGAAGCGCTGCCGTTCCCGGATAATACCTTTGACTGCATCACAATCTCCTTCGGTCTGCGTAACGTCACCGACAAAGAAAAAGCGCTGCGCTCCATGTACCGCGTGCTGAAGCCGGGTGGACGTCTGCTGGTGCTTGAGTTCTCCAAACCGGTTATCGAGCCCCTGAGCAAAGCTTACGACGCCTATTCCTTCCACGTTCTGCCGCGTATTGGTGAACTGGTCGCAAACGACGCCGAAAGCTACCGCTATCTGGCAGAATCCATTCGTATGCACCCGGATCAGGACACCTTAAAAGCCATGATGCAGGATGCAGCGTTTGAAAACGTTGAGTATTTCAACATGACGGCAGGTGTCGTCGCACTGCATCGCGGTTACAAGTTCTGAGTGGAGGTGTCCCGTGCCCTTTAAACCCTTAGTCACCGCAGGCATCGAGAACGTACTGAATGCCTTTCTCTATCGCGCACCGGCGCTAAAAGCCGCACGCCAGCGGCTTAACGGGAAGGTATTACGCATTGTTTTAAAAGAGTTCTCGACGCCGCTTGTGCTGGTCTTTAGCGAACGCCAGCTTGACGTCCTGGGTGAGTGGGAAGGTGAAGCCGACTGTTCGGTCATTACGCACATGAGCGTGTTGCCTAAACTGCGCGACCGTCAGCAATTAACGGCGCTGATCCGCAGCGGTGAGCTGGAAGTGGAAGGCGACATTCAGGTTGTCCAGAGCTTCGTGGCGCTCACCGATCTGGCGGAGTTCGATCCGGCAGAGCTGCTCGCGCCATTTATTGGTGACATTGCTGCTGAAGGGATCGGTAAAGTCCTGCATGGCGGAACGGCCTTCCTGCGTAAAAGCCTGCAACGGCAGCAACGCTATGCGGCGGAAGTGCTGACGGAGGAGTGGCGAATGGCGCCCGGGCCACTGGAAGTGGCGTGGTTTGCGGAAGAGACCGCTGCTGTTGAACGTGCGGTTGACGCGTTAACCAAACGGCTGGAAAAACTGGAGGGCAAATGACGCCTGGTGAAATTCGGCGCCTCTACTTCATCATTCGCACCTTTTTGAGCTACGGGCTCGACGAGCTTATTCCCAAAATGCGCATTACGCTGCCGCTGCGTATCTGGCGGCGGATGCTGTTCTGGATGCCCAATCGCCATAAAGGTCAGCCGCTGGGTGAGCGTCTGCGTCTGGCGCTGCAGGAGCTCGGCCCGGTATGGATTAAATTCGGGCAGATGCTATCGACCCGCCGCGATCTCTTCCCGCCGCTCATTGCTGATGAACTCGCGCTGCTGCAGGATCGCGTTGCGCCGTTTGACGGTGCGCGCGCGAAAAAGCAAATTGAAGAGGCGATGGGCAATATTCCTGTCGAGACCTGGTTTGACGATTTCGATATACATCCCCTGGCGTCAGCCTCTATCGCGCAGGTGCACACTGCACGTCTGAAAGAAAACGGCAAAGAAGTGGTGATTAAGGTCATTCGCCCGGACATCCTGCCGATCATCAAAGCAGACATGAAGCTGATTTACCGTCTGGCGCGCTGGGTACCGCGTTTGCTTCCGGACGGGCGTCGTCTGCGTCCGATGGAGGTGGTACGGGAGTATGAAAAAACCCTGATTGATGAGCTTAACCTGCTGCGCGAATCAGCAAACGCCATTCAGCTGCGCCGCAACTTTGAAAATAGCCCGATGCTCTATGTACCCGAAGTCTACTCTGACTACTGCAGCCAGAATATGATGGTGATGGAGCGAATCTACGGGATCCCCGTCTCGGATGTGGTGGCCCTGGAGAAACAGGGAACGAACATGAAGCTGCTGGCCGAGCGCGGTGTGCAGGTCTTCTTTACCCAGGTATTCCGCGACAGCTTTTTCCACGCAGACATGCACCCGGGCAATATCTTCGTCAGCTACGAGCATCCTGAAGATCCGCAGTACATCGGTATTGACTGCGGGATTGTAGGCTCGCTGAACAAAGAAGATAAACGCTATCTGGCTGAGAACTTTATTGCCTTCTTTAATCGCGATTACCGTAAAGTGGCCGAACTGCACGTTGATTCCGGATGGGTTCCGCCGGACACCAACGTCGAAGAGTTTGAGTTTGCTATCCGTACTGTCTGCGAGCCGATTTTTGAAAAACCGCTGGCGGAAATCTCTTTCGGCCACGTGCTGCTGAATCTGTTTAACACCGCTCGTCGCTTCAACATGGAAGTGCAGCCACAGCTTGTTTTACTTCAGAAAACATTACTTTACGTTGAAGGTGTAGGTCGACAGCTCTATCCTCAGTTAGACTTGTGGAAGACGGCGAAACCGTTCCTTGAATCCTGGATTAAAGATCAGGTCGGCATTCCGGCTCTGGTGCGGGCATTCAAAGAGAAAGCACCGTTCTGGGTTGAGAAGATGCCGGAGCTTCCTGAACTGGTCTATGACAGTTTGCGTCAGAGCAAGAACCTTCAGCTCAGCATGGATAAAATCGCCCACGAGCTTCAGTCAAACCGGGTTCGTCAGGGCCAGTCTCGCTATCTGTTTGGCATTGGCGCAACCCTGCTGTTAAGCGGTACGTTGCTGTTAATCAACCGTCCGGACTGGCAGATGATGCCCGCCTGGCTGATGGCCGCCGGGATCGTGGTCTGGTTCGTTGGCTGGAGAAAAACGCGCTGAGCAGGCGTCGCTATCACCAGGCCGCATACGTATAATGCGGCCTGACTCCTTAATCATCTATCACTGAGGAATATGTATGGGTGGTATCAGTATCTGGCAATTGTTGATCATTGCCGTCATCGTCGTGCTGCTGTTTGGCACCAAAAAGCTCGGTTCCATTGGGTCCGATCTGGGCGCGTCTATCAAAGGCTTCAAAAAAGCGATGAGCGATGATGAGAACAAGCAGGATAAATCCAGCCAGGACGCTGATTTTACTGCTAAGTCCATCTCCGACAAGCAGGATGATGCGAAAAAGGAAGACGCTAAACGCCACGATAAAGAGCAGGTGTAAGTCGTGTTCGACATTGGTTTTGGTGAGCTGCTGCTGGTCTTCGTGATTGGCCTGATTGTGTTGGGTCCACAGCGTTTACCCGTTGCAGTAAAAACGGTTGCGGGGTGGGTGCGTGCGCTTCGTTCGCTGGCGTCCACCGTACAGAACGAGCTGGCGCAGGAACTTAAGCTGCAGGAATTCCAGGAAAGCCTGAAAAAGGTCGAGAAGGCGAGCATGGATAACCTGACGCCGGAACTGAAAGCCTCAATGGATGAACTGCGCGAAGCGGCAGAGTCCATGAAGCGCTCGTACAGCGTCAACGACCCTGAAAAAGCGAGCGATGAAGCCAACACCATTCATAACCCGGTGGTGAAGGGCAGCGAGGCGCAGCGTGAGGGCGTCACGCCAGCCAGCGCTGAGCATCAGGTTGACGCCCCAGAACAGACGCCGCAGGAAGCCGAAGTGAAAAAACAGGCGCAATCAGTAGAGCCCGCGGTTAAAGTGGCTGAAGTGAAGCCCGTCGCACCTGTTTCCGAATCATCCCCCTCGTCGAGTGATAAAGCGTAAACATGGCAGTAGATGATACTCAACCGCTCATTACGCACCTCATTGAGCTGCGTAAGCGCCTGTTAAACTGCATTATTGCGGTTTTCGTGATTTTTTTGTGCCTGGTCTATTTCGCCAATGATATCTACCAGGTTGTCTCTGCACCGTTGATCAAGCAGATGCCGCTGGGCGCAACGATGATTGCGACGGACGTGGCTTCTCCGTTCTTTACCCCCATCAAGCTCACCTTCTGGGTATCGTTGATCGCCTCTGCGCCAGTCATTCTGTATCAGGTCTGGGCGTTTGTGGCGCCGGCCTTGTATAAGCATGAACGCAAGCTGGTGATCCCGCTGCTGATCTCCAGTTCTCTGCTGTTCTATATCGGCATGGCGTTTGCCTATTTCGTCGTCTTCCCGCTGGCTTTCGGGTTCCTGACGCACACCGCGCCGGAAGGGGTTCAGGTGTCGACGGATATCGCCAGCTACCTCAGCTTTGTGATGGCGCTGTTTATGGCGTTTGGCGTGGCCTTCGAAGTACCGGTGGCCATTGTGCTGCTGTGCTGGGTAGGGGTCACGACGCCGGATGACCTGCGTAAGAAGCGTCCCTATATCCTGGTCGGCGCATTCGTGGTTGGCATGCTGCTGACTCCGCCGGATGTTTTCTCCCAGACCCTGCTGGCCATACCGATGTACTGTCTGTTTGAGGTCGGCGTCTTCTTCTCGCGTTTCTACGTGGGGAAAGGTCGTCGCGCGGATGACGAAGACGATACGTCGGACAAGACCACTGAAGAGTAAAACCAGCCGCCCGTCAGGGCGGTTGTTACATGGGGATTTGCATGTTTGATATCGGACTTAACCTGACCAGTTCGCAGTTTGCGAAAGATCGTGATGAGGTGGTTGCGCGCGCGTTTGCCGCCGGGGTGAACGGATTGCTGCTGACGGGCACCAACCTCCATGAAAGCGAGCAGGCGCAGCAGTTGGCGCAACGCTACGAGCGCTGCTGGTCTACCGCCGGCGTGCATCCTCATGACAGTAGCCAGTGGACGCCGCAGAGCGCTGAAATCATTCACCGGCTGGCGAAAACGCCTGAGGTGGTGGCCATTGGAGAATGCGGACTCGATTTCAACCGTAATTTTTCCACTCCAGCCGAACAGGAAAAAGCCTTTACCGCCCAGCTTGCGCTGGCGGCCGAGCTTGAAATGCCGGTGTTTATGCACTGTCGCGACGCGCATGAGCGTTTCCTCGCTCTGCTGGAACCGTGGCTGGATAAACTGCCTGGCGCGGTGCTGCACTGTTTTACCGGTTCACGCCATGAGGCGCTTGAGTGTCTGGAGCGCGGGCTTTATCTGGGCATTACCGGCTGGGTTTGCGATGAACGTCGCGGGCTGGCGCTTCGTGAGCTGTTACCGGCGATCCCGGTCGACCGGCTGCTTCTGGAAACCGATGCACCTTATTTGCTCCCGCGCGATATGCAACCCAAACCGGCTTCGCGGCGAAATGAGCCCGCTTACCTGGGACACATTGTTGAGCGTGTAGCGACGTGGCGCGGAGAGGATCCGGCCGGGCTGTCCGCGCAAACGGATGACAACGTGCGTACGCTGTTCGGGATACGTTTTTAAACTTTGCGGAAGTCGGTGTTTTTAACGCTCTGCAGCACCTGCTTGTTCAGCAGATTGAGCAACAGCATGGAGCGCGCTTCGCCGTCCGGCTCGGCAAAAATTGCCTGCAGGCCTTCAAAAGCCCCTTCCGTAATAACGACGCTGTCTCCCGCGTAAGGTGTTTCCGGGTCGGTGATGCCTTCAGGTTGTTGATAAACCGAAAGCTGGTGAATGACCGTCGACGGAACCGTTGCCGGGTGAGCGCCAAAACGAACGAAGTGGCTGACGCCACGCGTGGCGCTGATGGTGGTGGTGTGGATCACCTCCGGGTCGAACTCAACGAACAGATAGTTCGGGAACAGAGGTTCACTGACGGTTGTGCGCTTCCCGCGCTGCATTTTTTCAAGCGTGATCACGGGCGTCAGGCAATTTACAGACTGACGTTCAAGATGTTCCTGCGCGCGCTGAAGTTGCCCGCGTTTGCAATACAGTAAATACCAGGCCTGCATAATCACTCTTTCCCTTAGTTCGGGGCGCAAGCATATCAAAACCCTGGCGGGATCGCTAAGCTGATTATAATGGGGGAAATGGGAACAGAACGCATAAGTTCACGCTTGTTTAACAAAATTACAGCATCACGCAGGCTAACGCCGTATAATGAAGCGCTTACAGAGAGGCCATGATTAACTGCATGAAATACCACGATCTCCGCGACTTCCTGACGCTGCTGGAAAAGCAGGGTGAACTCAAACGCATTACACTTCCTGTTGATCCGTATCTGGAGATGACAGAAATTGCTGACCGCACCCTGCGTGCCGGTGGCCCTGCATTACTGTTTGAAAATCCGAAGGGTTACTCAATGCCGGTGCTGTGCAACCTGTTTGGTACGCCGCGTCGTGTCGCACTGGGAATGGGGCAGGAGGACGTCACGGCGCTGCGTGAAGTGGGTAAGCTGCTGGCATTTCTGAAAGAGCCGGAGCCACCAAAAGGTTTCCGCGACCTGTTTGACAAACTGCCGCAGTTTAAGCAGGTGCTGAACATGCCCACCAAACGCCTTCGCGGCGCGCCATGCCAGCAGAAAGTGCTGGAAGGTGATGCAGTTGATTTGACCAAAATCCCGATCATGCAGTGCTGGCCTGAAGATGCTGCGCCTCTCATCACCTGGGGGCTGACCGTCACGCGTGGGCCGCATAAAGAGCGGCAAAATCTGGGTATTTACCGCCAGCAGTTGATTGGCAAGAATAAGCTCATCATGCGCTGGCTGTCACATCGCGGCGGCGCGCTGGATTTCCAGGAGTGGTGTGCTGCGCATCCGGGTGAACGTTTCCCGGTGTCTGTTGCGCTCGGCGCTGACCCGGCCACCATTTTGGGCGCGGTAACGCCGGTGCCGGATACGCTGTCAGAATATGCCTTCGCAGGCCTGCTGCGCGGGACCAAAACCGAAGTCGTGAAGTGTATTTCTAACGATCTTGAAGTCCCGGCCAGTGCGGAAATTGTGCTGGAAGGTTACATTGAGCAGGGTGAACTGGCACCGGAAGGTCCTTACGGCGACCACACTGGCTATTACAACGAAGTGGATAATTTCCCGGTGTTTACCGTGACGCACATAACCCAGCGTGAAGATGCGATTTACCACTCCACGTATACCGGACGTCCACCGGATGAACCTGCAGTGCTGGGCGTGGCGTTGAATGAAGTGTTTGTGCCGATCCTGCAAAAGCAGTTTCCGGAAATTGTTGATTTCTATCTGCCGCCTGAAGGATGCTCGTATCGCCTGGCAGTGGTCACGATGAAGAAGCAGTATCCGGGCCACGCTAAACGCGTGATGATGGGCGTATGGTCATTCCTGCGCCAGTTTATGTATACCAAATTTGTTATTGTCTGCGATGATGACGTTAACGCCCGCGACTGGAATGACGTAATCTGGGCCATTACCACGCGAATGGACCCGGCGCGCGATACGGTGTTAGTCGAAAACACGCCGATAGATTACCTGGATTTTGCCTCGCCGGTTTCCGGCCTTGGCTCAAAAATGGGACTGGATGCCACAAATAAATGGCCTGGCGAAACCGACCGCGAATGGGGTCGCCCGATCAAGAAAGATCCTGCTGTGACCGCGCGAATTGACGCGATCTGGGACGAACTGGCCATAATGAATAACGGTAAACCCTGAGCTGACCGTTAAGCCCTTTAGACTTCCCGACAGAGAGAGCGAATGACAACCTTAAGCTGTAAAGTGACCTCGGTAGATGCCATCACCGACACCGTATATCGCGTCCGTTTAGTGCCAGAAGCGCCATTCTCTTTCCGCGCGGGTCAGTACCTGATGGTCGTGATGGATGAACGTGATAAGCGTCCTTTCTCTATGGCCTCAACGCCAGCGGAGCAGGAATTTATTGAGCTTCATATCGGTGCGTCAGAGCTTAACCTGTATGCGATGGCCGTCATGGACCGCATTCTTAAAGAGCGTGAGATCGTGGTGGACATTCCACACGGTGACGCGTGGCTGCGTGATGACGAAGACCGTCCGCTGATCCTGATCGCCGGGGGGACAGGCTTCTCCTACGTACGTTCTATTCTGCTGACTGCCCTCGCGCGTAACCCGGACCGTGATATCACCATCTACTGGGGTGGCCGTGAAGAGAAACATCTCTACGACCTGTCTGAACTGGAAGCGCTGAGCGTCACTCATCCTAACCTGCGTGTTGAGCCGGTGGTTGAACAGCCGGAAGAGGGCTGGCGTGGGCGTAGCGGTACAGTGCTGACGGCAGTACTGCAGGATCATGGCACGCTGGCAGGACACGATATCTACATCGCTGGCCGTTTTGAGATGGCGAAAATTGCCCGCGATCTGTTCTGTAATGAACGTGACGCGCGTGAAGACCGCCTGTTTGGCGATGCGTTTGCGTTTATCTAAATAAAAAACCCGCCCCTGACAGGCGGGAAGAACGGCAACTAAACTGTCTCTCTTCGCCAGTGACGCCACTGGCGGCGAGGTACCTCTCGTAGGCCGGGAAAGCACAGCGCCTCCCGGCAAAAGCCCGATGGCGCGATGCTTATCGGGCCTACGTTATAGCCTTACACTCTCTCAAACACCGTCGCGATACCCTGACCCAAACCAATACACATCGTTGCCAGACCAAACTGGGCATCTTTGCGTTCCATCAGGTTGATAAGCGTGGTGCTGATGCGCGCCCCGGAGCAGCCCAGCGGGTGACCGAGGGCGATCGCGCCGCCGTTGAGGTTGATCTTCTCGTCTATCTGCTCCATCAGCCCCAGATCTTTAATGCACGGCAGGATCTGCGCGGCGAAGGCTTCATTCATCTCAAACAGGTCGATATCGCTGGTGGTTAATCCTGCTTTTTTCAGCGCCAGCTTCGAGGCCGGAACCGGACCGTAACCCATGATCGAAGGATCGCAGCCCACGACTGCCATCGAGCGCACGCGGGCGCGAGGCGTTAGCCCCAGTTCGCGGGCGCGGCTTTCGCTCATCACCAGCATCGCTGCCGCGCCGTCGGACAGCGCCGACGAGGTACCGGCTGTTACCGTACCGGTGACCGGATCAAACGCCGGGCGCAGCGTGGAAAGGGCTTCCACGGTGGTTTCCGGGCGGATCACCTCGTCGTAACTGAACTGCTTCAGAACGCCGTCAGCATCGTGGCCGCCGGTTGGGATGATCTCATTTTTAAATGCGCCGGACTGCGTTGCGGCCCATGCGCGAGCGTGAGATCGCGCGGCAAAGGTATCCTGCATTTCACGGCTGATGCCGTGCAGGCGGGAGAGCATCTCAGCGGTGAGGCCCATCATCCCCGCGGCTTTCGCCACGTTACGGCTCATGCCCGGGTGGAAATCGACCCCGTGGCTCATCGGTACGTGACCCATATGTTCCACGCCGCCGACCAGGCAGGCCTGGGCATCGCCGGTCATGATCATACGTGCCGCATCGTGCAGCGCCTGCATGGACGAACCACACAGACGGTTAACGGTGACGGCCGGAACGGAATGTGGGATCTCCGCCAGCAGGGAGGCATTACGGGCGATGTTGAAGCCCTGCTCCAGGGTCTGCTGCACGCAGCCCCAGTAGATATCGTCGAGTGCAGCCGGATCCAGCGCCGGGTTACGCGCCAGCAGGCTACGCATCAGGTGCGCGGAGAGGTCTTCCGCACGCACGTTGCGGAATGCGCCGCCTTTTGAACGGCCCATCGGGGTGCGAATCGCATCAACAATGACAACCTTTTCCATTGTGACTCCTTAAGCCGTTTTCAGCTCGCCAACCGGACGGGCTGGCTCAACTGCTGGATAGTAGGGTTCGTTATGGCGCGCTTTGTTGCGCAGCCCTTCCGGCACCTCATACAGCGGGCCGAGGTGCTGATACTGCTGGGCCATATCGAGATAGCGGGCGCTGCCGAGCGTGTCCAGCCAGCGGAACGCGCCACCGTGGAACGGCGGGAAGCCCAGGCCGTATACCAGCGCCATATCGGCTTCTGCCGGGCTGGCGATGATGCCTTCTTCAAGGCAACGCACCACTTCGTTGATCATCGGAATCATCATCCGGGCGATGATCTCATCGTCGGTGAAGTCGCGTTTCAGCTGACTGACATCGGCCAGCAGGCTATCCACCGCCGCGTCTTCTTCTTTCTTCGGTTTGCCTTTGCTGTCTTCTTTATAGCGCCAGAAGCCCAGGCCGTTTTTCTGACCAAAGCGGTTGGCGTCGAACAGGGCGTCAATGGCGTCGCGATAATCTTTCTGCATGCGCTGCGGGAAGCCCGCCGCCATGACTGCCTGAGCGTGATGTGCCGTATCAATGCCGACCACATCCAGCAGATACGCCGGGCCCATCGGCCAGCCGAACTGTTTTTCCATCACTTTGTCGATTTTGCGGAAATCCGCGCCGTCGCGCAGCAGCTGGCTGAAACCGGCGAAGTAAGGGAACAGGACGCGGTTGACGAAGAAGCCCGGACAGTCGTTAACAACGATCGGCGTTTTACCCATCTTGCTTGCCCATGCCACCACTTTGGCAATGGTGTCGTCAGAGGTTTTTTCCCCGCGGATCACCTCGACCAGCGGCATACGGTGTACCGGGTTGAAGAAGTGCATCCCGCAGAAGTTCTCCGGACGCTTCAGCACGCTCGCCAGCTCACTAATTGGGATCGTTGAGGTGTTAGACGCCAGGACGGTATCCGGGCGAACCTTCTCTTCCGTTTCCGCCAGTACCGCTTTTTTCACTTTCGGGTTTTCTACGACCGCCTCAACGACTACGTCCACGCGGTCGAAACCGGTGTATTCCAGCGTTGGCTGGATAGTCGAGATCACACCGGAGAGCTTAAGTCCGTCAATTTTGCCGCGTTCCAGCTGTTTATTCAGCAGCTTGGCCGCTTCGGTCATCCCCAGCGTCAGGGATTTCTCACTGATGTCCTTCATCACCACCGGCACGCCTTTCCAGGCAGACTGGTAAGCGATGCCGCCACCCATAATGCCAGCGCCGAGTACAGCCGCATGTTTTGGCGTCTCAACGTTTTTGGTCAGCTGTTTAGCTTTACCCTTCACGAACTGATCGTTGAGGAAGATGCCAACCAGCGCGCGGGCTTCGTTGGTATGTGCCAGCGGGACAAAGCTCTGGTTTTCCAGTTTCAGGGCTTCATCGCGGCCAAAGCGGGCGGCGGCTTCAATGGTCTTCACCGCCGTGATCGGCGCCGGATAGTGTTTACCCGCGGTCTGCATCACCATGCCTTTGGCGATGGTGAAGCTCATCGTGGCTTCAATCTTGCTGAGTTTTAACGGCTCCAGCTTCGGCTGGCGTTTGGCTTTCCAGTCGAGATCGCCGTTTATCGCCTGACGCAGAATGGTGAGGGAGCCTTCAATCAGTTTTTCTGGCTTCACGACACCGTCGACCAGGCCGATTTTCTGCGCCTGTTCTGCACCGACATCTTTACCTGCGGCAATGATCTCAAGCGCGCTGTCGGCACCCAGCATGCGCGGCATGCGTACGGAGCCGCCAAAGCCCGGCATGATACCCAGCTTTGTTTCCGGAAGGCCAATGCGCAGGTCCGGTGTAGCCAGACGGTAATCAGTCGCTAACACGCATTCACAGCCACCGCCCAGCGCGTAGCCGTTGACGGCGGAGATCGTCGGAACAGGCAGATCTTCCAGACGATTAAAGACGCTATTGGCAAAATGCAGCCACTGGCTCAGCTGCTCTTCAGGCACCAGGAAGAGCGAGAGGAATTCGGTGATATCGGCGCCGACAATAAAGGCCGCTTTGTTCGAGCGCAGCAGCAGCCCTTTTAATTCAGATTGTTTTTCAAGAACATCCAGCGCCTGGCCAAGACTGGCCACCGTCGCGGTATCAAGCTTATTTACTGAGCCGGGGGCATCGAACACCAGTTCGGCAATGCCATCTTCCAGCCAGTTGAGGTACAGGGTGTCGCCTTTGTAGAGCATGTCAGTCTCCTGAATCCAGCAAGTGGATCTGGTCATACCAGATGAGTCGGAGTGTGGGATTTATGTTAATAAAATGCAAATTACTCATTAAGAAATTGCTGCATTGATCACGGTCGGCGGAAATCACGCAGCCGGAGAGAGGTGTGCTAAGATGCGATGACTTGAGGTCAAAAAAACGAAAGGAAGAATGATGGACTCACTGGCTTCGCTTTATAAAAATCATATCGTTACCCTACAGGAACGTACCCGCGATGTACTGGCCCGCTTTAAGCTGGATGCGCTGTTGATCCACTCCGGCGAGCTGATGAATACCTTTCTCGACGATCACGCTTACCCATTTAAGGTGAACCCACAGTTTAAAGCCTGGGTGCCGGTGACTCAGGTTCCAAATTGCTGGCTGCTGGTGGATGGCGTGAACAAGCCGAAACTGTGGTTCTACCTGCCGGTCGATTACTGGCACAACGTGGAACCGCTGCCGACCAGCTTCTGGACAGAAGAAGTGGAGGTCATCGCCTTACCAAAAGCCGACGGCATTGGCAGCCAGCTGCCTGCCGCACGCGGCAACATCGCCTATATTGGTCCGGTACCGGAACGTGCGCTGGGCCTGGACATTCCGGCCGACAAGCTCAACCCGAAAGGGGTGCTGGATTACCTGCACTATTACCGCTCGTATAAAACCGACTACGAACTTTACTGTATGCGTGAAGCGCAAAAAACGGCGGTGAATGGCCACCGTGCGGCGCACGAAGCGTTCCAGTCGGGCATGAGCGAGTTCGATATCAACCAGGCCTATCTGACCGCGACAGGCCACCGTGATACCGATGTGCCGTACAGCAATATCGTCGCGCTCAACGAGCATGCGTCTGTGCTTCACTACACCAAACTGGATCACCAGGTTCCATCGGAAATGCGCAGCTTCCTGCTTGATGCGGGTGCCGAGTACAACGGTTATGCAGCGGACCTGACCCGAACCTGGGCGGCCAACGCGGACACCGATTTCGCACAGCTGATTAAAGACGTGAACGATGAACAGCTGGCGCTTATTAGCACCATGAAGGCGGGAACCCGCTATGTGGATTACCACATCCAGTTCCATCAGCGCATTGCGAAACTGCTGCGTAAGCATCAGATTGTGAAAGACATGAGTGAAGAGGCGATGGTTGAGAACGATCTGACCGGGCCATTCATGCCGCACGGCATTGGTCACCCGCTGGGTCTGCAGGTTCACGACGTTGCCGGCTTCATGCAGGACGATACCGGTACGCACCTGGCGGCACCGTCTAAATACCCTTACCTGCGCTGCACCCGCATTCTTGAGCCGCGTATGGTGTTGACCATCGAGCCGGGGATCTACTTTATCGAATCCCTGCTGGCACCGTGGCGTGAAGGTCAGTTCAGCAAACACTTCAACTGGGAAAAAATTGACGCGCTGAAGCCGTTTGGTGGTATTCGCATCGAAGATAACGTTGTGGTTCACGAAAATGGTATCGAGAACATGACGCGAGACCTGAAGCTGGCCTGATGGAAAGCTGGCTGATACCGGCTGAACCGGTCACCTTTGTTGAGGAAATCAAGAAAAGCCGCTTTATTACGCTGCTGGCGCATACTGACGGCGTGGACGCGGCAAAAGCGTTTGTCGAGTCCGTCCGGGCTGCACATCCTGACGCGCGTCACCACTGCGTGGCGTGGGTGGCGGGGGCGCCGGACGATTCACAGCAGCTGGGGTTTTCCGACGACGGTGAACCGGCGGGCACGGCCGGAAAACCCATGCTCTCGCAGCTGATGGGCAGCGGCGTGGGTGAAATTACCGCCGTGGTGGTGCGCTATTACGGCGGCATTTTGTTAGGTACCGGTGGGCTGGTTAAAGCCTATGGCGGGGGCGTGCAGCAGGCGCTTAATATGCTGGTCACTACCCGCAAAACGCCGCTCACCGAATATACTTTGTTATGCGATTACGCCCAGCTCTCGGGTATTGAAGCACTGCTGAAGCAGTTCAATGGTGTCATCGCACACAGTGAATATCAGGCAATGGTGCAATTACGCGTGGCGCTTCCTCAGGCGGAACTGGCTGCTTTTTCAGCAAAACTGGCTGATTTTAGTCGTGGTTCGTTGCAATTGCTGCCGATTGAAGAATAATCCCCACCTCACTTTTGAATACCAAAGGAAGCGGCAGAGATGCATTTTCGTGCCATAACCCGAATCGTTGGACTGCTGGTAATACTCTTTTCCGGGACGATGATCCTCCCAGGACTGGTGGCGCTTATCTACCGGGACGGTGCAGGGCGGGCGTTTACTCAGACTTTCTTTGTCGCGCTGGCGATTGGCTCGCTGCTGTGGTGGCCAAACCGTCGTCAGAAAGGTGAGCTGAAATCTCGCGAAGGATTTCTGATTGTGGTTCTGTTCTGGACGGTGCTGGGAAGCGTCGGTTCGCTCCCCTTTATCTTCTCAGAACAGCCTAACCTGAGCATCACGGATGCCTTTTTTGAATCCTTCTCCGGCTTAACGACAACCGGGGCGACGACGCTGGTGGGGCTGGATTCACTCCCGCACGCGATTCTCTTTTATCGCCAGATGCTGCAGTGGTTCGGGGGGATGGGGATCATTGTCCTGGCCGTCGCCATTCTGCCTATTCTGGGCGTCGGTGGGATGCAGCTCTATCGCGCCGAAATGCCCGGGCCGCTGAAAGACAACAAAATGCGGCCTCGTATTGCCGAGACGGCGAAAACCTTGTGGTTGATTTATGTTCTGCTGACGGTCGCCTGTGCGCTGGCGCTATGGTTTGCCGGGATGCCGGCTTTCGATGCTATCGGACACAGTTTTGCGACGATTGCCATCGGCGGGTTCTCCACCCACGATGCCAGTGTGGGCTACTTCGACAGCCCAACGATCAATACTATTATTGCGATTTTCCTCCTGATCTCCGGTTGTAACTATGGCCTGCACTTCTCTTTACTGAGCGGGCGCAGCCTGAAGGTGTACTGGCGCGATCCTGAGTTCCGCATGTTTATTGGGGTACAGCTTACGCTGGTCATCATCTGTACCCTGGTGCTCTGGTTCCATGATGTCTATAACTCGGCATTGACGACCCTGAATCAGGCGTTCTTCCAGGTGGTATCAATGGCGACAACCGCGGGGTTTACCACGGACAGTATTGCACGCTGGCCGCTGTTCCTGCCGGTGCTTCTGCTATGTTCCGCCTTTATCGGCGGCTGTGCGGGGTCGACGGGCGGTGGCCTGAAGGTGATTCGTATTCTGCTGTTGTTCAAGCAGGGCAACCGTGAGCTGAAACGTCTGGTCCACCCGAACGCGGTCTATAGCATCAAACTGGGGAACCGCGCGTTGCCGGAACGTATCCTCGAAGCGGTGTGGGGGTTCTTCTCAGCCTATGCGCTGGTCTTTATCGTCAGTATGCTGGCGATAATCGCGACGGGAGTGGATGATTTCTCCGCCTTTGCGTCCGTCGTCGCAACATTGAATAACCTGGGGCCCGGACTTGGGGTGGTGGCGGATAACTTTGCCAGCATGAACCCGGTCGCGAAATGGATCCTCATCGCCAATATGCTGTTTGGTCGTCTTGAGGTCTTTACGCTGCTGGTGCTGTTCACCCCTACCTTCTGGCGCGAGTAAGGAGCCGTTGATGAAAACACTGATTCTTTTCTCTACGCGAGACGGGCAAACGCGTGAGATTGCCGCGTATCTGGCGTCGGAATTAAAAGAGCTGGGTATATACTCGGATGTGGTGAACCTGAACCGTGCGGAGCAGATTGCCTGGCAGGATTACGACCGCGTGGTGATTGGCGCGTCAATTCGTTACGGGCATTTCCATCCGGCGCTGGATCGCTTTGTGAAAAAGCATACGGCGGTGCTCAATAAATTGCCCGGTGCGTTTTACTCGGTCAATCTGGTCGCGCGTAAAGCGGAAAAGCGTACGCCGCAGACCAACAGCTACACGCGCAAGTTTTTACTCAACTCGCCGTGGCAGCCAGACCTGTGCGCCGTTTTTGCCGGCGCGCTGCGCTACCCTCGCTACCGCTGGTATGACCGCTTTATGATCCGCCTGATTATGAAAATGACAGGGGGCGAAACGGATACACGTAAAGAAGTGGTTTATACCGACTGGTCGCAGGTGGCCAGTTTTGCACGGGAAATCGCGCATTTAACGGACAATTCGCGACTTAAATAAGCGTTAAGTTTGAAAAGTGAGCGAACGAAAAGTTTTTTGTATTTTGTGCTTGTCACATCGGAATAACTCCCTATAATGCGCCTCCACTGACACGGAACAACGGCACATACGCCGCCGGGTCAGCAGAGAAAAGCGAAAATAATCACTTGACTCTGAAGCGGGAAAGCGTAATATGCACACCCCGCGCCGCAGCGAAAACGAAGCGGCACTGCTCTTTAACAATTTATCAGACAATCTGTGTGGGCACTCAAAGTGACATGGATTCTTAACGTCCTCGGACGAAAAATGAATACCAAGTCTCAACGAGTGAACACGTAATTCATTACGAAGTTTAATTCATTGAGCATCAAACTTTTAAAT